>CAUYTW010000317.1 GCA_963575715.1 Gammaproteobacteria bacterium
GAGCTAAACAACCATAAAATGGATATCTGTTGGAACCCGGAAGATAGCAACCACCTGCAGGATCTGTGGTATGGCATGTTCATTTTATGGTGCTCTAGCTATAGATGGATTCTGCGACTCCGCTTGGCGTTGGTACATGAATAAAAATTATTTATGCAATTCAATAGGTTGTAACATATTGATACTTAAAAATCCATTTTAAATCAGCGTGTTGCTTTGATTCATGCACCAACGCCACTCCGCTTCGCTTCGCGCAGAATAACTTACTATTTTTCAACTGCGTAACTCCTAACACTCAATGATGAGACGTCCTTTTGATTTCTTTTTAATGAGGCGGACCATTCCTGCGTTAAGCGTGCGAATTGATTCATGGATAACACTTCGGGACGGTCGCTTGGATCAACACCCGCCGATTCAATAGCAGAATCGGTGAGTAAACCACGCAAAGTGTTGCGTACTGTTTTACGGCGCTGTGAAAAGACCTGACGCACCAGGTATTCGAAATGCAGGTAATCCGCGATTACAACCGGAGGTATCGCGTGAGGTAGTAAGCGCGCTACCGCTGACTCCACTCGTGGCGGCGGATGAAAAGCTCCTGCCGATACGGTAAATAATCGTTCCACGCGACAACGGGATTGAATCATCACACTTAACCGGCCATAACTTGATTCTCCAGGGTGCGCCACCAGACGATCTACTACTTCGCGTTGCAGCATGAAGTGCATGTCAATCATTCGCGGCGGGCCAGGCGATAATTCGGTTGGATGAAGTTGATCCAGAATATGAAATAGTAGCGGAGTTGCGACATTGTAAGGAAGATTACCAACCAGCCTCGGCATTCCTCGGCTAGTTAGAGATGAAAAATCAAAGGAAAGTGCATCTGCCTGGTGAATAATTAATTCTCCAGCCGCCGCGCAGCGTTTCTGCAAATACGGAATGAGATCGCGATCCAGTTCAATAGCTTCAAGTCGTCCTATTTCCCGTAATAACGGCAACGTCAATGCTCCTCGTCCCGGGCCAATCTCGATTACATTCTCGCCGAGCTTGGGATTGATAGCGGCTATGATACGGGCCAGAACGCCAGGATCGTGAAGAAAATGTTGGCCAAAACGTTTGCGTGGCGTAGCGAGGTGGAAACTAAAATCAGAGTTCACGGATGCGTTTCATGATGTTGCTGGAGCTGAGTCCTTCCTCTAAGGGGACGAGATACACTTGTCCACCCCATGATTTCACCTCGCCGCCGCCCACCACTTGATCCTCGCGGTAGTCCGCTCCCTTGGCGAGTACGTCGGGACGCGCGGCGCGAATCAGCCCGAGCGGGGTATCTTCATCAAACAAAATTACCGCGTCCACCGCCGCCAGGGCAGCTAAAACCCGCGCACGGTCGCCTTCATGAATGATGGGACGCGCCTCACCTTTGAGCGCGCGTACCGAGCGGTCGGTATTGAGACCCACGATTAAACGCTGGCCGACGCGGCGTGCGCGTTCCAGGTAGGTCACATGGCCGGCGTGAAGCAGATCAAAACAGCCGTTGGTGAATACAATGCGTTCACTACGGCCACGCCAACGCTCGATTTGTTTCAGTAGTAAGGGTAGGGTAAAAATTTTCTCTGATTGAACGCGAGCTTGTTCATCGGAAAGGGCAGCGACCAATTCATCAGTGGTGATGGGAGTAGTACCCACTTTACCAATGACTACGCCCGCTGCGAGATTGGCAAGACGCAAAGCATCCTGAATCGGCAGTCCGGCCACTAGGCCAGCAGCGGTCGTAGCAATCACGGTATCGCCCGCGCCGGAAACGTCATAAACCTCCTTGGCGATTGCAGGAATATGAACAGGAGTAACGCCATCTAGCAAAGTCATCCCCTGATCTCCCAAGGTCACGAGGAGATAGCGTAAATCCAGACTGGCGCGTAACTGTTCGCCGGCTACGAGCAGGGCGTCAAGATCACGGGATGGAACGCCGGTCGCCAAGGCCAGTTCAGCGCGGTTGGGGGAAAGCAGGGTCGCGCCACGGTAGCGGGTGTAGTCGCGTCCTTTAGGATCCACCAAAACAGGAATACCGGCGGAGTGACAAATAGCGATGGTGGCCTGGCATAGACGCGGGGCCAATACTCCCTTGCCATAATCGGACAAAATTACCGCTGCGGGTTTTCGCTCAAGCAGTGACGCAACGTGCGCGATTAAATTCGTGGTGATGGCCTCTGAAAAAGGCGAGGTATCTTCCACGTCGATACGCAGCATTTGCTGATGTTCACCGATAACCCGGGTTTTGCATGAGGTGGGACGGTCAGTAAGGGAAACGATACCACTGGTGTCAATTCCGGCAGTAGCCAGGAGGGCTGCCAGGCGTGTGCCCTCTGCATCCGTGCCGCTAACGCCAACGATCATTACTGGCAGGCCCAAGCCATGCAAATTCAGCGCCACATTGGCACCGCCACCGGGATTGTCCGATTGCCGCAACAAGCGCACCACCGGCACTGGTGCCTCCGGGGAAATACGCCCGACTTCACCCCACAGATAACGGTCAAGCATGAGATCACCTATTACCAGCAGCGAACGACCGCCAAAATGGTATCTTAGGGCAGCGGTAACGGCGTCATGTTTATCAAGGGATACTTGCATGGGAATCACCCAATATCTTTATCTATACGACCACTGATATTTTTCTGGAAATAACCTATAGTTATAATAATCCGACCGTCGTAAAAAAATGGAATATAAATTCGTAACTATGAATAGTAGCAACTTGGATTCATTAAAACCATGGCTTTTGTTCATATAGATCCGGAAGATCATTTTCCAACAAAATGACATCGCCTTCCCGAGCATTGAAATTAATCCAGTCTTGGGCGCAAGCAAAATTATTACATGGAACTACGATCCCATGGGAATTATTTTTTGTGAATCCTGCCACTAAAGATCCAATTCGCTCTGGTAGAACTGGAATTAATATATCTATCTTAGTTGCGGCCATTACCCCCAATTCGTGATGAATATCATCGTGCTTTTTGCCTAATTCTACAACTCCGGGCGTTACTAATATCCTTCGTCCATTAATACCCAAAAAAATACTCATATCTGCAACTGCTCGACGAAACCCTTCTGGATTGGAATTATAAGCATCATCAATAAGAACTACGCCATTGGATAGTCTTTTAACCTCAAATCGATGTTGAATTTGTGGCATAGTCGATAATGCTAGCACCGCGTGTTCTGGATTCATTCCCAACTGACAAGCCATTGTAAACGCGACGGCAATATTCATCACATGAGATTCTCCATGAATGGGTACTTTAGCGTGATAGTGAACTCCGTTGACAATGATTTCAATTTCTATGCCTTGCGCGGTTAGGCAATACCGAGATAACGTGTGCTGATCGCCATCATTCGTTTTCACGACTAAAAATTGATTGCTATTTTCTGAAACAGAATGCGTTGCACAATCTGCGGTTAAAATAGTTTCTGGAATTATCATCATTCCACCACCTTTCAAAACAGATTGCGCCAATTCAAATTTTGCCTTGCATACTGTATCAAGGCTTTTAAATCTTTCATAATGTGCCATACCAAGCGCGGTGATTATGCCATAATTGGGAGACACCAGATCACAAAGCGCGGTGATCGATCCCATTCGATACGCACCCATTTCACAAACAAAATATTGATGCGCCGCACTGAGTTGTTCTCTTATGATTCTCGCCACACCCATTGGTGTGTTGACGCTTCCGGGGGTAATTAGCGTTGGAGCGTGAGTTTCTAGTAAATGACCAAGAATATGCTTAACTGAAGTTTTTCCATAAGATCCCGTAATTCCGATAGTAATTGGCTTGTATTTCAATATTTTTTGATTAGCCTCAGTCCAGAATCGTTTTTGAACGGCAGTTTCATACGGGTGCAATATACTATTAGCCAATATCAGCGAAAAAGGAATTGCTTGAATAAATAATATCCAATATGTAATGGTTTCGTTGAAATAAATTATTAACAAAGTTGCTAATCCAGCCAGGGTGGCCATTCCAATTAAAAAAATGCGCTTCGCCCTTGCAGTCATCGCCAATTTTTTCTTGCCAGTTTTTTTAGGATCAGGCTCATAAATGGCTAACAGCGCAAAGCCTCCTAATAAAAATATAGCAATAATATACAATCTAGCCCCCATCCATTGTGCTAACAATCCAATAACCACGAGACTGGTTCCTTTTTTATCAAAAGTTATTTTGTTAATCAACCATTGCAAAAATCGTCCCGAGTCATATTCTTCTTGTTGAAAAAACCGTAAATAATTTAATAATCTTCGATAAGCAAAAATCAAACAAGATAAACCAATGGATAGAGCAATTAAAATATTCATTATGCAACGCCTTTTAGCAGCCTATGAATTTCCAATGAAATTTGATGATAACCCGTCTGAATAATACTATTGTGATCAAATCCCTTCAATATTATTAAATTAGCCGTTGGTATTAATTGAGTATATAATTCACCGATTCGTGGTGGAGTATCGAAATCATTAGCACCATACATCAAGACAACATTACATTTAATTTTTTTTGCATCATTGGAAAGATTTTCGGATAATACCTTTGCCAAAATACTTCTCATTGACCCTGCGCTGCGATAGTCAGAACTTCCAAAAAAAATCCTCAATTTTTCACGCCCCAAACCTTCTGGGATGAAAAATTTTAGCGCCTTGAAAAGCATTATTTTCATAGAAATTTTCATTTTTTGCAGAATATTTTTATAGGGTATTCCTGGCGCAGCGATTAATATCAGTGAATCAACTAATTCTGGATAATTTGCCGCGAGTTTGATACCAACGCGACATCCAAAGCTATGACCCACCCAAATACAATGACTCAGATGAAAATGTTGTATTATTTTTGCTGAAAGATCGCAATAATTAGTTACACTCCAATCAGCAGGTGGATTATTGGAAGCACCAAATCCAGGAAAATCAATTGCAATTAAAGAGGTGTGATTTCGTAATGAATCCATCAATGGAAAAAATACTGACGAGGACTGACCCCAGCCATGCGCTAGAATAATTGTATTTTTAGATGACGCTAGATTACCTAAAATATAAGCGGTAACATCAATTCCAAAAATATTAATTACTTCTTTGATCATTGATCCAGAATTGTTTGATGAATCAATTCCTGTTGTTATCATACATGATAGCTCTGATTTTTAAGTTCTGTTGGCAGGGACTACACTCTAGCGTGGGGAACAGGTATTATACAAAATAATCTGTTTTTGAACTAACCTTGGCGCTTCGATAAAAACATGAATTAGTCGTGATTTGCGTGGTTGGATTGGCGAGACGGACTTTATCATCGCAGCGAGCTAAGGAAGGTGAGCAACCCCCCGTCAGGTTGCGTAGCGGAGCGGAGCAGAGGACGCTGGTGCAGATTTGGGTGATTGTTTGCTGCGTCCGCATGGTGCGATCTTTATCGTGCGCCCGTATTCCGGTAATGCCAGCGCAACACCGGCACCACCTGTTAAAATAAACTCAATGGAACGCTCTTATCGTCTGAGATTTTATCCTACTGCCATTCAACTTCTCCTGCTGGCTCAATTTTCGAGACCGCCCGTTGGATTTGGAATGCGTGCTTTTCCTGGCGCTCCTACTTTTATAAAGAGATCGGCAGGCGTGTTATCGGTGTGGATTTTTCACGGGAATTGAGCTGGCTGAAAAAATTGGAAAGGTATTCCTGGTTGACGCAAGTCTCTGCAACCATTTTGTCGCAAGTATTGTGCGATCAGGATACAGCCTTTGCCAAGTATTTTTACAAAATACGCCCGCTATCCTAAGTACAAAAAACGACAAACCGCACAAGCGATTCGTTTTCAAATAAAAAAAGCGGGTGGTTGCTAATTATTTTTGCGCGAGTAAATTGTTCCGGTTGCCCGGATTAGGCGCGATTAAAGTGTGTTGGTCACGGATTCCGGGTGATATTCCTACACGCGGAATGTGGTCACCGAATGGATGTTCGAGAGTGGATTTGCCAGAATTGTGGCGTCATTCATGACCGGGATAGCAACGCGGCCCGGAATATTTTAGCGTTGGCTACGGGCGGTAGGCCCGAATGTTATGCGCGGGGAGGACGGCACCAACTCAGCGCCGGTGGCAATGGCGTTACCGGAATGCGGGCGTCCGATGAAGCGCGAACCGTGCGGCAATGCGCCGGAGCCTGTCAGAGACGGCAGGCGACCAAGCATTAGCCGCAGACTCCACGAACACAAACTTCCCCGGAGGGGAATGGAACGCTATGAATATAAGTTCCAAGGCTATAGAGCGTACTCCCCTAGGTTGGGTCAAGGGTGAGATCGATCAAACCCTCAACCGTGCTCAGGCGGCCCTTGAATCCTACGCGGAAAATTCCTCCGCAGTTCATGTCTTACAAACCTGTAGCGAACATCTCCACGAAGTTACAGGCATTCTGCGCATCGTTGAGGTGCAAGGGGGCATCCTCCTCGCGGAAGAAATGGAACAAATGGTCGGTGCCCTTGGCGCGGGACAGGCGCAACCCAGCGCGCTTGAGATTCTCATGCGTGCCATTCTTCTGCTTCCCGACTATTTAGAGCGTCTGCAAGGTGGTGCGCGGGACTTACCTATTGCCCTTCTACCGCTGCTCAACGAGCTGCGTGTCGCTCGTGGCGAGTTATCCCTGACCGAAGAGCAGATTTTCTTTCCCGACCTTACCGCTATTCCAGTGGCTTCTTCGTTGGCAATTCCTGCAGGCGGTGCTGAAAGTATCACTCGTCGGGCGCGTTCCCTATTTCAATCCGGGCTGGTGGCTTGGTATCGCAACCCAGATGATCTGGATGCGATAAAGCGATTAGCTCAGGCCATGGAACTGCTCCGCGCCGTTGCGACTCATCCAGAAGCCATGCGTTTATGGTGGGTTGGAGCGGGCTTGATTGAAGCCATTCAAGACCACGGCTTGGATCTGGCACCAGCGCGGACATTGCTCGGTAAGTTGGATCGCCAAATTAAACGTCTGATCGATGGCGGTGAGCAAGGAATTATCAGCGATCCACCGGTACCGTTAATTCGACAGGTGCTCTATCACATCGCCAATTGTCATTCTCATGGATCATTGGTCGAGGAACTACGAGAATTTTTTCATCTTGACGAGGCATTGCCTGGCAAAGAGGATGTAGCGGCGATTCGGAATACTTTGCGCGGAGCTAATCGCGCCGTCATGGTTAGCGTTTCCACTGCTCTCCGCGAAGACCTTTCCGGAGTAATGGATTCGCTGGATCTTTTTGTTCGAAAAGGTGAACGTAATTGGGCTGAATTACAACCAATTATTGAACGGTTTCACCAAATCGCTGGAACCCTGACAATCATCGATCAGGAAGTGGCCCAAAAAGAATTATTGGTGGTCGCCTCGAATCTTGCACGACTAATGGAGGGTAATCAGCCCGAGGCCGAGGTTGAGGAAACCCTCCTCAACCTGGCTGGCCATTTAGTTCAAGTTGAATCGATCTTGGCCGGAATCGGGAGAAGTGATTCTCAAACTCCGGGCGTCGAGGGTATTGCTCAAGGGTTTAGCATGGACGAGCGCCATCTTCACCAATCAGTAATCCAGCAGGCGCTCAATAGTCTTGTTCAAGCCAAAGAATCAATTACCAATTTTTCTCGTGAACCGGTTCAAGACGCCTTGGATGCCGCGCAAACTGCGCTGAGTGAAGTCTCAGGAGTGTTGACGATTCTGAACCTGGATCGCCCCAGTCATCTGGCGACCAGCTGCGCACGGATAGTGAAATCTCTTGCGCTGTTCCAGGAAAAAAAGGGTGCGGAAAACACGTTGGATAATCTAGCGGTAGCGATTGCCGCCCTAGAGTTCTACCTGGAAGAACAACTCCAAGGACGAACGGGTGAGTCTTTCCTGGCGCAGGGCGAGATCGTGCTTGCCACCGTGATGCCCGCCACGCTGGTGGAGGAAATCCAATCAACCATTGTTACTACGAACGTTCCTGAGCCATCAACGACTCACTTAGGCTTCCCTGCCACGGACCTTCCTGATGTAGAGGTAGCAATTTCTGATATGGAGACTATCGGGACGACCCCATGGGCCGCCCCTGCTTTGGACATTTTTGATGAGGGTTTAGAAACGATTTTTGATGCTGAGACCACCGGGACGACTCAATGGGCCGCCCCTGCTCAATGGGAAGAAGAAGAGCATTTAGGGATCTCCATCATGCTTAGTGACGATCCACCCTCTGCTCCTCCCTTTTCAGCCCCGGAATCAAGCACTGTTACCGAGCAAAGCTCGGAGGTTGATCCTGAGATCGTCGAGGTTTTCCTAGAGGAAATCCGCGATGAAATGGCGAATCTTGATCGCCATCTCCCGAGGCTACGAGCGGCGTTGTCTTCTCCAGAGGGCTTCAAGGGGCGGGAAAATGAAGAATCCCTGCGAACGACGCGTCGCTCCTTTCACACCCTCAAGGGTAGTGGACGCATGGTCGGCGCTACACGCTTGAGCGAGTTAGCTTGGGCAATTGAAAATTTACTTAATCGCGTCATTGACGAGACGGTGAATGCTTCTCCGGTCCTGTTGCACGCGCTGGAAGATGCCCGTCTAGTTTTAACCGCCCTAGTCGAAGATTTTCGCACTGGCAAATCCACCGCTCAAGGCGCGGAAGAAATCGCCGCGCAAGCCTGGCGACTCGCCCGCGCTGGACTGTCTTCCGTGGTTGAAACACTGCCAGTGTCCGCCGAAGAGTGCGTCGTTCACGCCGCAGAAAAACAACCTTCAATTGACGCAGCACCGGTTTCAGATGTCATTACCGTTATCGAGGAAGAGACCGAAGAGGAAGAAAATATCACGCTATCGGCCATGGATCCGGCGCTGCTGGAACTTTTTGGTGCCGAGACTCAAGGTCACCTGGAGGTTTTGGAAACTGCGCTGGCTACCTGTCGTAATAGCGGGATCTGTGTCATCGATGATGCCTTGCCACGCGCCCTCCACACTCTCCATGGAAGCGCGCGCATGGCGCAAATTGACGGCATTTCCGTTATCAGCCGCACCTTGGAGCAGTACATTAGGGCATACGCCATGGCGGCTCTTCCCCTAGATGAATCCAGCCTTCCCGTCATTGAGGAGGGAGTTACTCTGATTCGCGCCTGTCTTGCGGCGCTCGCCGGCATAAAACCATCACCGGACATCACCTCCTGGCAGATGTTGATCGCGGCGGCCAAGGAAAAACTTCTGGCCATGGAACCTGTTCAGCAAGACGTAACGACAACAGCCACGGATGGAACCATCCAACTCTTCCTGGAAGAAGCGATGGATACCCTCAAGACTGGCGAGCAGGCGGTGTCGCAATGGCAGGCGCAACCCAGCGAAATCGCTGCATTGCAATCGCTACGTCCCTTGGTAAAAACCTTAGGCAGCGGAGCAGAGCTAATAGGGACCACGGCGATCTCGGCCTTGTGTCACGCCATCGAAGATGCCATCGATCAAGTCGTAGCCAATCCCGTTCTGCATTCAAAGCCCACGGCGGAACTCTTCGCCGATGCGATTGAACGTCTGTGGGTCATGCTGGAAAACGTTCGTGAATACCAGCCAATTTCTTCCCCCGATGATTTATGCGCAACCTTGGCAAGCCGGACGCGTACCATGGTTCCCGACCATGTTCAGGTGCCAGTTGTAGCAGTTCCTGTCGCTACTACCATTGCGCCATCCCCACAACCGGCGCGAAAGGAACCGGAACGGGGAGAGTTGATGATGATGTTTTTGGCCGAGGGGGAAGATTTGATGGCAAATCTGGACAACTTATTGCAACAGTTGTCCCTCACCCCAAACAATGTTTCCTTGGTAGGAGAACTGCGTCGCACGCTTCATACCCTCAAGGGCGGAGCACGCATGGTCGGTATCCAGGCCATTGCTGATCTAGCTCACGCCTTGGAGTCCATGATTAACCAAGTAGTTGACGGTCATTTGTCTGCCTCTCAACGTTTGTTCGATCTGCTTCAGGCCGCCGGAGATCATCTTTCGGAGATGCTTGATCAGGCGCGTGAAGGCGTTCCGGTGGCAGCGGCAACTGATCTCCATCGTCATATTGAAAACTTGGTCACTCAGCAATTAGTCCCGTCCGACGAAGAAGGTGTGCGAGACAGGAAAAAAGGAAGAATCGAAACGGAAGTGATTACCGCAGCGCTTGCCAGGCCACCTGTTGCCTCGCAATCTGAAGAAGCTGAAACCGGGGTTGAACCATCCGCACAACTGGATCGCCGCGCAAGCTCGCGCGTTGTTCAAGAACATATACGGGTAGCCGCCGATCTGCTCAACCACCTGGTCAATCATGCTGCCGAGGTGAGCATTACCCGTTCACGAGTGGATCAACAATTGGCTGGGCTGCGCCACGGTCTGCAAGAAATGGCGCAGACCGTAACCCGCCTGCGTGACCAATGGCGCAAATTGGAAATCGAGACTGAGGTTCAGATTTTCCGTCACCATGAGAAATCGGGAACCATTGATTTCGATCCCTTAGAGCTGGATCGTTATTCGACCCTCCAGCAGCTCTCGCGTAGTCTCATGGAAAGCGTCTCCGATTTGGCGAGCCTGCATGGACTCCTTTCTGTGTCGACTCGTGACGCTGAAATTTTGTTGTTGCAACAATCACGGATTACTAAAGAACTACAGGAAGGATTGATGCGGACACGGATGGTTCCGTTTGCGGGGCTTGCGCAGCGCCTGCGCCGGATTGTCCGTCAGACCGCGCAAGAATTGAATATTCAAGCCGAGTTACAACTGGTCGGGGCAGATATTGAACTCGACCGCACCGTCCTTGACCGGGTTGTCGCGCCCCTGGAGCACATGCTCCGCAACGCGGTCAGCCATGGACTTGAACCGCCTGCCGAACGTCGCGCCGTCGGCAAGCCCGAGCAGGGTTCTATCACTATTACCTTGCGCCGCGAGGGTCAGGATATCCTCATCCTGTCCGGCGATGATGGTCGTGGTTTAAACCTCGCGGCAATCCGCCGCAAGGCCGAAGAACGTGGATTGCTTGTCCGTGGTACCCAATTATCCGACACTGAGGTGATGCAATTCATTCTGGAACCTGGCTTTTCAACCGCGAGTCAGATCACCCAGATTTCAGGACGCGGCGTGGGCATGGATGTAGTACGCAACGAAGTCAAGCTACTTGGCGGGACGCTCCATATTGATTCAGAAGCGGGACATGGCACCACTTTTACCATTCGTCTACCCTTGACCCTGGCAGTCAGTAAAGCGTTATTGATTAACGTTCAAGGCGATTTATTCGCGATTCCGCTTGCTGCCATTCGTGCCGTGCTTCAGCTATCCTACGACGAAGCCAGTCGTCTTTACGAAGATTCGCGTCCCGTCTTGATTCGAGGAGGGGTGGAATATCAATTCGTCCATGCCGCCACGCTTTTGAACGCGCCTGCACCTCCTAGCCGTCTCAACCCCGGCGAAAAAATGTCAGTGCTGTTGTTCGGTATTGGCGACCTGCATACCGCCGTGGCGGTGGACCATCTCCTGGGTGCGCGCGAAATCGTGGTCAAGTCCGTTGGTCCACAGATTGGTCGCGTGCATGAAATCTCCGGCGCGACCATTCTTGGAGATGGTCGCGTGGTCATTATCCTCGACATGGGAGCGCTCATTCGCAAAAATGTCGCCTTGCACGGTACCCTGTTACCAAAACAGAATTTGTCGGAGCAGTTCTGCAAGGTCGAGGATAAATCTGGAATATTAGTCTTAGTGGTGGATGACTCTATTACCGTGCGCAAAGTTACAGCGCGACTGCTAGAACGCCACAACATGAGGGTGCTAACTGCACGCGATGGCGTGGATGCCGTGGCCATGCTGCAAAAACATATTCCGGATCTCGTGGTGATGGACATCGAGATGCCACGCATGGATGGCTATGAATTGGCCTCTTATATACGGGATGAGCCACGATTGCGCGATATTCCGATTATTATGATCACCTCGCGGACCGGCACCAAGCACCGCGAACGTGCTGCACAAGTTGGAGTAAATCACTATCTGGGCAAACCTTACCAAGAAACGGAACTGTTGGAAGTTGTCCATCGGCTGCGTCCCTCCAGAACGGGAGGCACTCCACAGGCATTTTCTTCATTTCGTGCGGGAAATTTTGCGCGTCCATTAAGAATCATTAATTAGATTCGTCAATCACCCCACGGCTATAAACCGTGGGACTTGTGAAAGCAAGCCTGATTGACCAGCCTAAGTTCGGGAAATCGAGCTACGTTGCAATAAAGTAGGACTTTATCATTAAAGGCAGCATTTCCTACCTTTCACCCGTCGGGATCAAGAGGTTTCCTCGCCGAGGATCTATGAAGATTAACTCTGTAATTCGTAGCCTACTCCTCCCCTTGATTGGGGATCCATTATTGTTGCCTAGTGTGGTGCTGGCGGAGGTAATTAGTTATCGAATGCCAGAATTTCTCTCAGGCGCGCCATCCTGGTTGCTGGGATTGGTTGAATGGCGGGGTATCTCGGTACCTGTGCTTTCCTTTGAGGAATTTAGGAATAATTCACTAAACGATGCTTATCCAGCGACAACGCCACTCGGTACTCGCATCGCAATTCTCAACGGAATTACCGACAATCCGCTCCTTCCTTTTTTAGGATTACGTATCCAAGGGATTCCACGCTTAGTATTGGTTCGAGAAGGCGACCTGATTCTATGTAAAGATAAAACATCTCGCGCCGATGCTAATTCAACCATGTATCTTACAGTTGAACTTTTGGATCAACCCGCGTTTATCCCTGATCTGGAAGCATTTGAATTATTGATATCCTCTTATATGAAAAATGAAAGCAGGATTTCGAGTAGTGAATAAAGGTAAAAATATGGTCAGTTATAATCTATTTAAAAAAAATGAATTATTCTCTTCGACAGATAATGGACTGATGCATCCACTGAAAAAATTAGTCACGGCTAGTCCTGATGGCATTGGCCAGTTGATGGATCGAATACAGGAATTACAAAAACTTTCCTTGAAAGTATCGGATATTCTGACTCCCCAATTAATCCCACATTGTCAAGTAGCAAATGTACGCGGTACGGTATTGGTGTTACAGGTGGACTCATCGGCCTGGGCAACGCGGTTACATTATCAGGTACCAGCAATCCTTGATTATTTACAAACGCATGGCTGGTCAACGTTAAGCGAAATTCAGGTGCGAGTGGGTTCCCCCGAGCCAATACCCGCGCCTCCCGCGCCTCCTACAGAAATGAGTAAGAAAACTATTGAATTGTTGCTCACCCTGGCACGAACCGATCCCGACGTAAAGCTTCGTGCGGCGTGGGGAAAGCTGGCAAGTCATGGCATGATGCAATAAAAGGTTGATTAGTCATGGCTGAATTAAGGTTATCCTTCATAGAAGATGGTCATGAAAAAATAATCGTTGCGGATAAGGACGAATTTATCATCGGCCGTTTTCCAGATTGTGATTTACAATTATCTTATAGTGGAATTTCTCGCTATCATTGTCGATTATTAAAAATGGCCAACGGTGATTGGGAAATTGAGGATCGAGGTAGCAAGAATGGAACTATTCTGAATAACAAGTTAATCAAATCAAAGGAAAAACTTAAGCAGGGTGATGCTATTAAATTGGATAACATCACTATCAGCGTTTCGGTTACTACGCCTGCTGCCTTTTTGAATCCAGACATGACTTTGATTGGGAGCGTAGAAGCATTTCAAAAGCAGTGGATAGAAGCAAAAACAAAAAAATTGGAAATGAAAAGTGGGCAAGAAAGTCTAAATAACTATAATACCGCCATAGATCGATTACAATATTTAGTAGAAATTGCAAAACTATTAAGTAGTGCCGAGTCCATAGAAGAAATTTTTGCGAGGGTCAAGGAAATAATTCTAAGGGAATTACCAATGTTGGATCGTTTGGCGTTATTGGTTGATGTTGAAGGTAATGGAAATCTGAAATTAATGGATGCTACATTGAAAGGCGTCGCCACAAAAAATAAATTATCTTCCGATTTAAGCTGGATTAGTAAAACCATTGTTGAAATGGTATTTACTAAAAAGGTGGCAATTAAAACTGCCGATGCTCAAGCTGACTCACGTTTCGAGGGAGGAATGACTATTGTCAGTAAAGGGATTCGTAGTGCCTTAGCAGTCCCCTTGCTGGATAAAAATCAGATATTTGGAATTCTTTATGGCGACGCCCTGATCTCCCATGATAATTGGCAACGCGGTGGAGACGAGGATTTAAGTTTTTTTTCCGCAGTGGGTAATTTACTCGCTTCGAGCGTGCAAAGATGGCTGTTGTCGCGCAAATTAAGAGGAGAAGAAATTATGCGTCAAAGACTTGAACGCTACCATTCTCCTGCGATAGTACAACAATTATTAAAATCAGGTTTATCTGATGGTCGTTTAACACCAATAGAAGCCGATATCAGTATCATGTTCGCTGACATTGTCGGTTTCACCGCGCTTTCGGAACGTCTGAGTCCTGCAAAAATTGCTAAATTATTAAATAATTTATTCGAGGAAATGTTGCGAGAAATCTTTAAGGTTGGCGGGACGCTAGATAAATTTATCGGTGACTGCATTATGGCGTTTTTCGGAGCACCTGAACCTCAGGATGATCACGCGGAGCGAGCGGTAATCGCGGCCAAGAGAATGCTGGATCGTTTACGAGTGCTGAACGAAAATAATACTCTAGGGGAAAATATACAATTACGTATTTCGATTAATAGTGGTAAGGCCGTAGTTGGAGACGTTGGTAGCTCACAACGAGTTGATTATACTGTTTTAGGACCTACCATTAACCTGGCTGCTCGCATGGAGGCTATTTGTCCACCGGGGCACTGCGTGATTAGCGAGAATACTTATAAATTATTGCGCTCAGATTTTGAATTGGAATTAATGGGAGAGCATCGCTTTAAAGGAATTAGTCGCATGATCCTTGTGTATAAAATTAAAAATTAGGTTCATAAACCACTCTTCAGGCTCGCCTCGATGAATTCATCAAGATCCCCATCAAGAACCTTGTCGGTGTCGCCACGTTCTATATTGGTACGCAAATCCTTGATTCGTGATTGATCTAGAACATAAGAACGAATCTGATGACCCCAACCGATATCAGCTTTGGAATCCTCCATGGCTTGCTTTTCGGCTTGCTGTTTACGGATTTCTCGTTCATGGAGTTTGGCCTTGAGCTGGGACATCGCTTTGGCACGATTCTTGTGCTGTGAACGTTCGTTCTGGCATTGCACTACAATTCCCGTGGGGATATGAGTGATACGAATGGCGGATTCGGTTTTATTGACGTGTTGACCGCCGGCACCACTAGAACGATAGGTATCCACTTTGAGATCGACAGGGTTGATATCAATGACGAAATCATCATCCACCTCGGGATAGGCAAATACCGAAGCGAATGAAGTATGACGCCGATTGCCGGAATCAAAAGGAGACTTGCGCACCAAGCGATGAATACCGGTTTCGGTGCGTAGCCAACCATAAGCATAGGGGCCTTCAAGGCGCAATGTCGCGCCTTTGATGCCCGCCACATCGCCCGTTGTGACCTCCATAATTTCAATATTGAAGCCCCTACGTTCTCCCCAACGTAGATACATCCGTAACAGCATTTCAGCCCAGTCCTGAGCTTCGGTGCCGCCCGAACCCGACTGAATATCCAAAAAAGAATTATGAGAATCCGTCGGACCGGAAAACATACGCTGGAGTTCTAGTGCGGCAACTTGTTCTTCAATGCGTTCCAGATCAGTGGTAATGGCGTCCACCGCTGCCGTATCGTCTTCGGCTCCGGCGAGATCCAGCAATTCGCGCGCCTCATTGAGGCGCTGGTCGAAATCGCCAAGCGTTGCCACAATCTGTTCAAGTTGTGCTCGCTCCCGACCCAGGGCCTGCGCTTGCTCAGGGTTTTGCCAGACTTTTGGATCCTCCAGTTCGCGGAGTACCTCGACTAACCGGTCATATTTGACATCGTAGTCAAAGATACCCCCTCAGGATGCGACTACGTCCTGCGAGATCATTAATGCGGTTAAAGATTGGATTGAGTTCGAGCATCGAGAAAGTGGCTTATTGTTGTGGAGCTTGGTAAGTTTTTGTATTTTGTTTGGACGCGAAACGAAGTTTATCGTTTTCTTGAAGCGTTGCATCCAGACGCTTTCTGGTCCAGTCGTAGTCTGACTTGAGACGATCATGCTCGCGGCTAAATTCTGCGAGTGTGGTTTCCGCAGCGCGCAGACGTTGCTGGATATCGTAAAGCTGGGCTTGACTTGCTTGATAACGAGAGATCACGTCATCCAGATGTGCCCGATCCCCCGTGCAACGTCGCATTTCGGCGCGCATCAAATCGACATCTTCATGCGCCATGTCGAGCCTTTCTTGGAGGTTCAAATTCTGGCTTTGTAGGCCGGTAGCTTGATGCTCGGTGGTGGCTAGACTTTTTTCCAAGGTTTTATTGCGTTCATTGGCAGTTTGACGCGCCTGCTCGAACTCGACCTCAATGGTTTTCAGCCGTTCCTGAATTCGTTCTGCGCATTGGCACACCTCAACACTTGATTCTTCCGTTGCCCCGCCATGCGAAACGAAAAATGCCAGCGCCAATGTCGGCAATGACATTATGGTACATGTTTTTAATGTAAACATGATGTTATCTCAATAGGTTTAACCCAAGTAAGGCATAAATGATATCAGGGTTGCCGGCGCGTGATGAGTGCCATTATCGGGTCGGAATCCACGCTATTTAACGGAATCGCGCCGCGTTTGATGAGCAGATTGGGGAGTTCCCGGAGTTCTGAACGCGGACTTTTCAACCAGGTGAATATTTGCCGTTGCTGCCTTAGCGCGTGATTGGCACTAGACCAGGTGCCGGTGCGTGATTTTCCCTCCACGATGATCACCGCATACGACAGGCCAACGATAATGCGGTTACGAGTAGGAAAGAAATCACGCCGAGGTGGCGTACCTGGAAGCAGTTCGGTCAAAATGCAGCCACGTTCCCGCGTCTGAACAAAAAGTTTATTGTTCGCCGCTGGGTAGACTCGATCAATGCCCGTAGCGGTCACCAATATGGAAAATCCCCCGGCTTCTAAGGCACCGCAATGTGCAGCAGTATCAATGCCAAATGCACCACCGCTCACGATCACTACGCCTTGCGCCGCTAATTGTGCGGCGATGGCTTGGGCGAAGGATGCCCCTTCATCTGAACAATCGCGTGGACCCACAATAGCCACTAACATCGGCGGAAGAGGCCAGAGCGTGCCATCGTAAAACAGATATGGCGGTGGCTCTGATAGTTCAGCCAACTGTCGGGGATAGTCAGCCGCGCCGTAGTAAGTAAACCCGACTGCTTCTGGAAGGTTGAGTAGCTCATCCAGTTGTTGACACGTCAGTGCTGTCTTTCCTGCGGAATCAGTCAGCGTTACTTGTTGATTAACAATTTTTAATGCTTCGATTGGGCTTCCATGGAGATCAACAAACGCCTTAAATTTTTTCGCGCCCACTCCTGGTAGCCGCGATAGCTGAATGGCGGCGCGGAGATGTTTTAAGGCTGCGCAGTCAGCGCCAGGCTGTAACTGAAAAGCCTCGCGTAAAGCAGTGTCGCTAGGGAAATACATTGAATTTAGAATGATAAAAAACCCACCTAAATTTCAGGTGGGTTTTTATTTTGGCGCGCCCGGAGAGATTCGAACTCCGACCCCCTAGTTCGTAGCCAGGTACTCTATCCAGCTGAGCTACGGGCGCAGGGAAGACTTCAAATTATGCGGATGGAAACAGTCATTGTCAACGCACGGTGATCACAGAGCAGGGCAATCGCGCTATCTACCCCCCCTTGACAAGGAAGGAGAGGATAACGGTTTCGTTACTTCCCCCCTAAACTCCTATGCTGCCTGATCCCAGACCCTACTTTGCCGCACTCGCCGATCCCCGACGGGAAACCAAGAACAAACTACATCCGCTCCAAGACATTCTGATAATCGTCTTCTGTGCAGTATTGAGCGGAATTGAAGACTGGGTGGGAATGGAAACCTTCGCCCGCGAAAAGGAGGAATGGTTCCGACAATTCCTGTTGTTGCCAACGGCATCCCATCGCACGACACCCTCAGTGACGTCATCGGGCGCTTGGTCCCCGGTGTCTTCGCGGAGGCGTTCCTGCAGTGGACACGAACGGCCGTGCCAAGCATGGTGGGCGAGCAGGTCTGCTGGACGGCAAAACCCTGCGTGGTAGCCGGAGCAAGGAGGGCACGGTTCATTTGGTGAGCGCCTACGCGGCCCAAGCACGGCTGGTCTTGGCCAAACAATCCGTGGACGGCAAGTCCAACGAGATCACGGCCATTCCTCTGCTCCTGGACCTGCTGGACCTGCATGGGGCGGTAGTCAGCATCGACGCCATGGGTTGTCAGAAATCCATTGCCGAGCAGCTCGTCCAGGGCGGCGGCGATTATGTGTTGGCGCTCAAGGATAACCATCCCCAACTGGGCGAGGACGTCAGTCTATGGCTGGATACGGAGGCCGATAAGGGTTATGTTGTGGTCCATGAAACCGTTGAAAAGGAGCACGGACGCATCGAACTCCGCCGTTATGTCCTCAGCAGCGGGCAGACCACTACCGAGCACCGCTATTATCTGAGTACGGTGATGGACTTGGAGCGCTTTGCAGAGGTCATGCGGGGGCATTGGGCTATCGAAAACTGCCAACACTGGGTGTTGGACGTGCAGTTTGGTGAGGATGCCAACCGGGCACGGAAAGATTTTTCGGCGGAAAACTTAGCTCTGGTGCGGCGTATGGCCTTGAACATCATCCGCCACAACGGCCCCTCCAAGGACAGCCTCCGCCTGCGCAAACTCCGGGCCTCGCTCAACAACAATTACCGGTTCGAGTTGATCTTTGGCAAGCCTGCAACATAGCGCGATTGCCCTACCTCCAGCCTGTAGCCAGTTCATGCCAAAATGGGTTAAGTAATCTTTATGAACCATCACCAGATGCCCGCGAGAGAGCCACCCCGGCTTTAGCCGGGCAGGGAGGAAAGCGGGCGGT
>CAUYTW010000318.1 GCA_963575715.1 Gammaproteobacteria bacterium
GACTTAGGCTGGTAAACCAGGCTTTATTCCATTAAAGCCCCCGGCTTTAGCCGGGGGGTAATTTACGCTTTTAGATAATGATTAACAACCTGCTAGGAGGGAGGAGTGGCGCGCAAGGAATTGTCCGCAACAGGAGTGGGTGGAACCGAACGATCAGGAGAGATACGTTGCGCCGGAACCTCTAGGGATAAACGTGGTGCCCGATCATCGCACAGATCAGCGCAGCCGTCCGCCAAATGCTGATAAACCGATTTGTAATCCCTAGTGAAGGCATCGAATAATTCCGATGTGCGGGAGAAATGACGATTTACCCGTTCGTGATAATCCGCCAACAGATCACGAGTCTTTTCAAGCTCCACTTCTAGTTGCTTGATGCGGCGTACCGAGGGATTGGCATGTTTTCCAAGATACAAGCCAACTAACAGTCCAAACAGGAAGGATAATGCGGTGTAAAACATCCATAATTCGATGGTAACAGTCATGGGTGATAGGCCCTGCTCAAGTCATGGACGGCCTCCACCATGGCGGCCGCGTGATCGGGAGATACATCGGGATGTATTCCATGGCCTAGGTTAAAAATGTGACCATTTCCCGCGCCATAAGCTGCGAGCACCTCAGCGGTCCGTGCGCGGATGCGCGTTGGGGAAGAGTAAAGAACGGCGGGATCCAAATTCCCCTGAAGGGCTACCCGTTTCCCCACTCGTGTCCGCGCCATTCCGAGGTCGATGGTCCAGTCTAGGCCCAGTGCATCGCAACCACTAGCGGCCATCGCCTCCAAATACGCCCCACCCCCTTTGGTAAATAAAATCACTGGAACGCCAGGATCGCGTGCTTTGAGGTTCTGTACCACCTGTTGCATCGGAGCCAGGGAAAACGTCAAGTAATCTCGTGGAGTAAGGGTTCCCCCCCAAGTATCAAAAATCATCAACGCCTGCGCGCCCGCCGTCACCTGAGCCGCTAAATAAACGCTCACCGCTTGGGTCAAGATTGTCAACAGACGATGGAGTTGCTCAGGTTGGTCGTAAAGAAGGGTTTTTATCATGCGAAAATCTTTACTACTTCCGCCTTCCATCATATATGTGGCAAGCGTCCAGGGAGAGCCTGAGAAACCAATAAGCGGAACACGGTCAGCTAATTCGTGACGAATCAGACGCACCGCATCGATCACATAGCGCAATTCCTGTTCGGGATCTGGGACACCCAGTGCGTCAATATCATGCATACCGCGCAACGGGCGTGCGAAGCGCGGGCCTTCACCCTCGACAAAAGTCAAGCCTAACCCCATGGCGTCGGGAATCGTAAGAATATCCGAAAACAGAATAGCCGCGTCCAAGGAAAAACGCTTCAAGGGTTGCAAAGTAACTTCGCAAGCTAATTCAGGAGTACGGCACAAGGTCATGAAATCACCGGCTCGTTCCCGAGTTTTACGATATTCGGGCAGATAACGTCCCGCCTGGCGCATCATCCACACCGGAGTGACATCAACCGGTTCGCGTCGCAATGCCCGCAGAAAACGATCATTAATAGGATATGACATTCCAATGCCTACTTTTAATAGAAATAGCTGCGAGAAAAATGCTCACCGCCATTATCCTTCTATCATGAAGCGATGCAACATCTTGCTGCGGAATTTTTTTCGTTTGCGTTTGGCCACCGCCTTGGAACGACGCTCGGCGAATTCAATGAATCGCTCGTGAATACTTCTGGATTCTTCTCCCTCGCCAGGTATCCGTTGAATATAATCCCCGTTGGGTTGCATATCCCATGAATTGCGTTGGTCAGTAAGCTGCATGTCCAGAACCAGACGTAACTCCTCACGGAGTTGATTGTCCTCCACCGGCACCACCACCTCGACCCGGCTTTCCAGATTGCGTTTCATGCAATCTGCCGAGCCAATGTAGTATTCGTCGTTACCTCCATTGCGGAAATAAAAAATTCGGCTGTGTTCCAAAAAGCGTCCAACGATACTTTGCACCCGTGCGGTTTCGCTGACACTAGGAACACCAGGACGTAGGCGGCAGGTATCACGCACGATAAGATCCACTCTGACTCCAGCTTGCGAGGCTCGATATAACGCCTCGACAATGTCCTGGTCCTCAAGGGCATTCATTTTGAACTGAATGCAACCCGGATTATCGGGCTGATGTAGCCGCGCCTCGCGTGCGATTCTTTCCAGTAAACCTTTCTTTAAAGTATAGGGAGCGACCAGAAGTTTGCGATAACTGCGTGGGGGAGAATAGCCGGTAAGAAAATTGAAAAGTTCCGTGATGTCCTGGCCGATGGCCACATCACAAGTGAGCATGCCAAAATCGGTATAAAGGCGCGCTGTTCCTGCATGGTAATTACCAGTACCGATGTGAACATAGCGGCGCAGGCGGTCAAAATCCTTGCGCACCACTAGAATTACCTTACTGTGGGTCTTGAGGCCCACAACACCGTAAGTGACGTGGATTCCCTCCATTTCCAGACGCCGCACCCATTGAATATTGGCGGCCTCGTCGAAGCGCGCCTTGACCTCCACCAGCACCGCCACCTGTTTGCCATTACGCGCCGCGTTAATCAAGTGCGCGATAATGCTGGAATTGGTCGAAGTCCGATAGAGCGTCATCTTGATCGCCATGACTTTCGGATCCTCAGCGGCAGTACGCAGAAAACGTTCCACTGAAGTGGCGAAGGATTCGTAAGGATGCTGAAGCAGGATTGGACCACCATCACGAATGATATAAAAAATACTGCGTGGATCTTGCAAGCGTGGATTATCGATGGGATGGTGGGTGTTCTCCCGCAGCTCGGGCAGATCCAGCATGGCGAGCTGCATCAGGTCGCGCGGCGCGATCATGCCTGCCACATCGTAAACATCATTGGCTTCGTCCAATCCCAATTCCGCCGCCAACATGCCGCGATGGACTGGGCTGATGTCCCGCATCACTTCCAGGCGCACGATGGGTGCGAATTGACGGTCACGCAGCTCGGATTCAATCATCTCCAGCAAATCGTCGGCCTGCTCCTCGTCACGTTCCACATTGGCATTACGTGTCACGCGGAACATTTCGCAGGAATGAACCTTCATTCCGGGAAACAGGAGATCCAGATTGTTGATCATCACGTCTTCAAGGGTGACATAGGTATGGCTTTCACCCACATGTAGAAAACGCGCCGCAATTCCGCTCCGTACCGGAACCTTCACCCGCGCCAGATAAGTCTCGGTATCACCAGGAAAACGTAGTGTCACCAGCAAGTTGAGGGCGAGATTGGAAACAAAGGGGAAGGGATGGCCAGGATCCATGGCAAGTGGCGTAACCAGCGGAAAAATATTGTTAATGTACTGTTCCCGCAACTTACCCTTGGTAGCATCATCAAGTTCGGTATAACGACGCAGGAAAATACCATGCTTTTCCAGCAGGCTTATTACCTCCATCATGGTTTCGTATTTGGCGTTTTCGAGGCCGTGGACCATTGCCTGACAATCATGAAGCTGCTGTGCAGGAGTACGACCATCAGGCCCCATCGTCGTGACTTTGGCCTCGACTTGTTGTTTGAGACCGCCAATACGCTTCATGAAGAACTCATCCAGGTTCGAGCTGACAATGGCAACGAACTTGAGGCGCTCTAGTACAGGATTACGCGGATCCCGTGCTTCGTGAAGCACGCGACGATTGAAAGCCAGCCAAGTTAGTTCACGACTGAGATACAGGTCATGGCTACGAGGATCAATGCTAAGTTCAGCGGCTGGAGATTCGCCGGAATGATTGTGTGGTGAATCGCTCATGATCAAAGTTTCCGAGAAGCCGTTCTCTCAGACCTATCCAAAGCTACCAATATGTAGCTTTAGTGCTGAGTTCATGCTTCAATGCGTTCAATTTTTTGACTTGGGCTGGTCAATCGAGCTTTTTCAAGTACCACGGATTTAGCAGCGTGATGATTGAATTGTTTCGGAAGAGTAACTAAATCTTAACACACAGGCAGCTCATATTAAAAATTAAAAAACGATTTGAGGCATGAATAAAGCAGGGCTTTTCTTGTCAGTTTCTGTGACGAAATAGTCTTTAAAACTGTTTTAACCCAGATGCCGTAAAGATTCTGGCGTTCTCGGAGGCACTACCCGTGCGGCGGCTGCCAATGCAGGAATCAATTCAACCTTGACTGCGTCGATTAATGCCTGAACTTCGCCTGCGCGATCCTGGATTAAGGATTTTTCCAGCGCTGTCGCGGCTTTAGTCAAGGCTGCTGCCGCCAGCGTGGCAGCGACGCCTTTGAGGGTATGCGCCAAACGCAACAATTCGTCCCGCTGGTTTTCGATAATCAGCCGGTCGAATTCTATTGCCGAGTTACTAAAACATTCGTGAAAGCTGATCAAGGCCCTCCGCGCCAAATCGCGATTGCCAGCCATTCGCGCCACCGCCGTTGCAAGGTCAAATGGTGGCAGTGAGTCAGGCAACTCCGTTGTTGAAATGACAATATCCGTTGATGTTGATATTGGCTCTGCGGACGCTGCAATCTGTTCCATCAACGCCAATTTCATCGGCGCGCTCATTTGACGCTGAGGGATCCAGCGACTTAAGGTTTCAAACAATATCGCCGGAATAATTGGTTTGGAAATATGATCATTCATTCCGACCGCTAGGCAGCGTTGCCGCTCGGTTTCCATGGCATGAGCAGTCATGGCGATGATCGGCAGATGGTTTGCGTCAAAATGTTCGCGGATACGCCGCGTCGCCTCCATGCCGTCCATTTCGGGCATCTGGATATCCATTAATACCGCATCGTAACGGGCGTTACCGCCATCAAGCACCTTGGCCACTGCTTCTCGTCCGGTCAGAGCAAGATCGACTCTCACACCTACTTCTGCCAGAAATTCGACCGCGATTTGCTGGTTGATTGAGTTATCCTCGGCTAATAGAACTCGCACGCCCTTCAATGCGAATGAATCCATCACCACGGGCAACGGTTGATGGAGATTTGAATAGGTTTTTTTCTTGAGAAAGATCGAGGTAATCGTTTGCAGCAAAAGTGATTTTTCAATGGGCTTGATTAAACAGGCATCAATTCCAAGCTGATCCGTCAGCGTCGTTACTTCTTCATGAAGATAAGCGCTGATCATAATGATCCGTGGCTTTTTCGCTATTGAAGTACCTTTCAATATAGTTTTGGCTGTCATTAGGCCATCCAGACCCGGCATTCGCCAGTCGAGCAATATCAAATCAAAAGGTACCTGGTTGGCAGCAGCATTCTGGATAGCGGCCAACGCCTCCAATCCACCAATGGCCGTTTGTACTTGTATCGACCACGATATCAACATCAAGGATAGTATCTCTCGGGCGGTGGCGTTATCATCAACAACCAGCACTCGGAGATTAGAAAGGAAATCTTCCGATATTACATCCTTTTCAGTGATTTGCTCATGAAGACCAAGAACTGCGGTAAAGGTAAATACGCTTCCGATTCCCGGTTCACTCTCGACCTTGATATCTCCTCCCATCATCTCGGCAATTCGTTTGCTAATAGCGAGACCAAGACCGGTACCGCCGAAACGTCGCGTGGTCGAAGCATCCGCCTGGTTGAATGATTGGAATAATTTGGCCTGCTGTTCCTTAGTCAATCCAATTCCGGTATCGCGTACTACGAATGAAAGTTTTATTTCGTTTTCTCGCCATTCACTGACCATAATCGATAGCACGACTTCGCCGTTTTCAGTGAATTTGATGGCATTATTAATCAAGTTTAGCAGCACCTGCCCCAGACGGATCGGGTCGCCAATGAATTGTGATGGAACATCAGAATCGACATGGAAGACCAGTTCCAAATCTTTTTTCGCTGCCCATGGCGCGGTAATGTTGGCAGTGCCGTCCAGAACTGATTTGATATTGAAGCGGATAGCCTCAATGGTGAATTTTCCTGATTCTATCTTAGAAAAATCGAGAATGTCATTGATGATGTTTAACAGAGAAGTCGCAGAGGAGATAATTTTCTGGAGATAATCTTTTTGTTTGTCATCCCGACAGGTCTTGATCGCCAACTGGCTTAACCCAATGACACCATTCATCGGGGTACGGATTTCGTGGCTCATATTAGCGAGGAACTCGCTTTTTGCCTGATTGGCTAATTCCGCAGCAATTTTTGCCTGTTGGAGTTGATTGGTGCGTTCAGTAACTTTTTGCTCCAACTCTTCGGTTAATTTCTGAAGGCCACAGCTGACAATCATCGCTAATAAGGAGGTCATCACTAATACTGAAGTGAACAGTTGCAGCAAAATCAATGATTCAGTGGGCGATGGATTGGAAAACGGGCCATGCCCTTGTGTTGTTCCATGGATTGCCCATCCCATCATGAGGGCATTTAACAGGCTTACCTGGCGTGGTCCGAAACGAAATGCACCCCATAACAGGAGAGGTAATAAAGTAAAAGCCAAAGAGGAACTATGTAAAACAAATTCATCGCTAAAAATAGCGGATGTAATGGTGGCTATTCCGATAGCCAAAATAAAGAATTCAAAAAAACGCAGCTTCCGCAATTGCTCTCCATCGGGTTTCAACCAAGAAAGAATCATCGGAGCAACAATCAATGTGCCACCAATATCTCCGATACTCCAGTTAAGCATTACGGTGACGAATTCACTCAGGGGAATGAGATCGGATAACCACAATGATCCGACCCCGAGTAGGGCATTGCAAAAACTTCCCGTCATGGCGCTGGTGAGGAAGGAAAAAAAATTGCGCACTGATGTGAATGGATTACTGCCCTGCATCAAAAAAGAAACTAGGTAAATAACAGCGACACCTTCCAGTACGTTGCCTGTAGAGATTACTAAGTGTTTCCAGAGGGGGCCGGGCATGAAAAATAAACCAAGAAAAAATTCACCAAAAAAAATTCCTGGCAGAACATTAGAACCCAATAATAACGACAAAGCGACGACTAAACCGGCTGGCAGCCAAAATGGAGAAGCGGTTCCCCCAATCGTACCTAATGCAATACATATTTTTCCCAGAACAATATAGGCAAGAATAGTCGCCAGCCAAATAAGCGGCCAACGTAGCCTACAACGGATTATGAACGGAATGAGTACGCTCATTTGGAATTTCCGGATTTTTGCATCCTCGTTTTTTGGCACACTTACGAATAAATTTGTGTGAGTGTTAAGGCTTACCGAAGTGACGGGTCAAAATTTGTAATTCTTCAACTACGCGACGCTCTGCGGCAACGACTTGTTCAATATCCCTGCTGGTGTCTTCCAGCATGGTCAAAAAATTTTCCATCCTGGTACGTAATACCGGATGATGCTTCAAACGTTCATGCAACATTCGATTGAGGTCTTGCGACATCGCGCCAGACAATACAGCATTTTTTTCATTAGGTTGAAACACGTCTGCGGGGTTATCGAAACTTGCAATTTGTTCGGGAGTCATGGGACGGCCAAAATAAAAACCCTGAATGCTGGTGACCCCTTCGGCACGCAGGAATTCAACTTGCTCTGCGGTCTCCGCGCCCTCGGCAATCACCTCTATCCGCAGGCTGGAGGCCAGCGCGACAATGGTGCGCACGATGGCGACATCTGCTGCGTTTTCCGGCACACCATCGACGAAGGATTTATCGATTTTGAAGCAGTTGATGGGAAATAATTTGATATGTGAAAGTGAAGAGTAACCCGTACCAAAATCGTCTACCGACAAAGAAACGCCCAAATTGCGGAGACCCGCAGTAATGCGGCGGATTTGGTCGTTGACTTCCAGCGCGCCCTCGGTAATTTCGATCTCCAGATGTCCAGGTTCGATTCCTGCTGCGTGGATGGCATCAGCCACGGTTTGCACAAAAGTAGCCTTTAACTGGGAAGGTGCAATATTGACCGCAACCCGTGGCACCGGTACTCCCAAATCAATCCAGATCTTCATCTGTCGACAGGCCTCGTTGAGCACCCAGTAACCCATTTCTTCAATCAGGCCCAGTTCCTCAACCATGGGCAGGAAAATTCCGGGTGCTTGTACGCCACGAACCGGATGCTGCCACCGCACTAGAGCTTCTACTCCGCTGATTGCCCCCGTGCATGTATCTATCTGTGGTTGATAGAGCAGAAAGAACTGCCGTTCCTGAATGGCGTGGTGCAATTCAGCGGTCAACACTAATTTCCGATCCAGCTCCAAGCTCATGTTTTTGGCATAAAACGCGAAACCGTTGCGCCCCTGCTGCTTTGCCTGATACATGGCGGTATCCGCCGCCTTGATGAGATCGGCGGGAAGGGTGGCATCTTCGGGATAGCAACTGATGCCAATGCTTGCTGTCGGGACCAATTCGTGTCCATCCAGATAAACTGGCGTTGCCAGGCAGGACAGCAAGCGTTTAATGGCCTCTGCTATCGTTTGATTGTCCCCTACCCTTTCCATGGCCAAAATAAACTCATCACCGCCCCAGCGGGAAAGGATGTCCTGCTTGCGGGTAGCCGCCAACAGGCGTTCCACTACCGCCTTCAGGTAGAGATCACCGAAGGCGTGACCCAGGGTATCGTTGATAATCTTGAAGCGGTCCAGGTCAATAAACACCACCGCCACGCCAAAACCCTCGCGTCGTGCTTGTTCTAGGGCTTGACCCAATTGCTCGATACAATACATACGATTGGGTAATCCGGTCAGGGTATCGTGGTGGGCGATATGGTAGAGCTTGTCCTCAGCCTGTTTGGCCTTGGAAATGTCGGAAAAGACCGCAACATAATTCTGGATTTCGTCCGCCTCATCGACAATCGCGGTAATGCTGCCCAACTGGGGATAGATTTCACCGTTCTTGCGTCGGTTCCAGATTTCCCCTTTCCAACGACGATAATTTTTTAATTGTTGCCAGAATTCTTGAAAAAAATGTGCGGTATGGACGCCGGAATTGAGAATTGATGGTGTGCGTCCCACTGCTTCCTCGGCACTAAAACCCGTGATCTCGGTAAAGGCTCGATTGACCGAAGTAATGCGGCCAGCAGCGTCGGTGACCAGCACAGCTTCGGTAGCTTGTTCAAGAATCGCTTCGGTGGTTGCCCCGGCTTTGTGCGTGGTCTCGCTGAATACGACGATACTGCCGGTGATATCTCCCTTTTCCGTTAATGGGCTGGTAACGTAGTTCAACAGAATTGGCGGTTGTTCCGCGAACTTGAAGAATGGATGAAAGCCTTGCCGAGTCTCGCCATCTTTCAGGGTCGCCAAAAATGAGCATTTTTCCTGAGGATATTGGCAAAAATTTTCATCTGCCTTGCCACAGAATGCTGTGCAAAAATAAGCGCCAATCAAATGCCGCTCTGATCCTCCCAGCATCTTGAACGTAGCTTCGTTGGCATAAATAACATGGCCTTCACGGTCGAGGCTAATCAGTGCCTCACCTGCTGACTCCAGAATACGAGAATTGCGGCGATGAACCTCCTCAATCGCTAGCTGATAGCTATAACGCTGGGTGACATCACGGGCGTTGAGGACAATTTCATCCTCGCCCTGCCAGCCTAGGGTATGCTTGAGCGTTGCTTCAATCCATAGAATTCTGCCATCTGGTCGATGTCCTCGCGCCACCGTGGTCACGGTGGCACCCAGTGGTTTTAGATTTGTCAAGAGAAGTTGAATCTTTTCTTGCTCTTCATCGAGAGTCTCTTCCAGCCCAATGCCGATGATATCGACGCTTTCTAGGCCCAAGAGTTCAAGGCAGGCAGGTGAGGCGAAACGAAAATGGCCAGCCAGATCCAGTCGCGCAATCATGTCGGTCGAGTTTTCCGCCAGTAAGCGGTAACTTTCCTCGCTGTTCTTGAGTGCTTTCTGGGTCATGACCTCAATGATCGACAGAGAAAGAGAATGAGCAGCGTCGATTTCGACCTGCGACCAGGGCAAGGACTTGCCACGGTAGGTTTCGATCCAAGTCTTAAAAGATGCACGAGGTGATAGTGACACGCCTGTAGCGTCGCGGGTCACCGTTTTGTCCGGCCTGCCTGCCCAGCGCAGGGTGCGAACCACGCTCGGACGAAACCACATCACGAAATTTTTCAGCGCGTGATCGAGGGGAGCCAACATCATGCCGCCGATTAATAAATCCTCCGGCGTCAAGTCCGACATCTCTCCCATCAGTTCAGCCACGCTTTCGGTATGAAATACCGACGACATGAAACCGGGTGGTAACTTTTCCAGGAGGCGGTCGATTACTGAATCACGGGGCGCATCACCGATTCGATGACGTTGTCCGTCAATTGCGACAATAGCGCCGGTGCTCCTTACCAGGCCCAATAATTTGCCTTTCATGGCCTGAATGACCGTATCCAGATCGCTCGAACGACGAATTAAATCGGTCATTTCGTAAAGCAAATCACGGATTTTGCCATTGAGAGCAGTGCGTTCCGCATTGTCCATATTGAGCAGCTTGAGAGACACCACCCGACCGATGAATTCGTCGAGTTCACGCGCTCGCAGGTTCGCGTATTTCGGCGAAAAATGATGACAAGCCAGCAGGCCCCAGAGTTGATCATTTTGCACCAGCGAGATGCTGAGGCTGGCCTGGACGCCCATGTGGCGCAGGTAAGTGACATGCACCGGCGACAAGCTCCGCAACCAGGAATGGCTAAGATCAAGCGGATGCGCGTCGCTGCCACCAATCTGCCGGATAGGCACGGGCTTGGCGTCAACGTCGGCAATCAAGCGCACCAAATTACGCGTGTAGAGTGCCCGCGCCTGGGGCGGGATATCAGAGGCAGGGAAGTGGTTGCCCAAATAGGAACACGCAGTTTCAATCTTGCTTTCGGCAATAACCTCACCGTCCCAATTGTTGTCGAAGCGATACATCATCACCCGGTCAAAGCTGGTGAGCAGACGCAGTTGCTCAACCGCCGCCTGGGCATAGCGCCCGAGATCGGTTTCGGCGTCGAGTTTCCAGAGTGCGTCACGAATTGGGATAAATAATTCGTGAAAGACATCACCAGCCGCTGGTTGTGTCCCCTCGATCTCAATCACCAAGAGATCGCCAGATTGAAATATTTGCGCGTCGTATTGAATCAATTGCTGATTACAAAGCGACGAAAGTGACCGAACAGCAGGTTCGGGTACATCGTCCAGAGAAAATAAGTTACTTAGACATTCCGATTCTGATTGAAATGTTTGGTGTTCTTTTTGAGCCAATGGGTTATTGCTCGGTAACGAAAATGACCAAATAACGGCTTCGGGCAGGTTATCCAATGCAAACAAATCGTTTAACCGCGCCATTTGATCATCGCCGAGCAAATCGATCAATGGCCGATTAAGCGCGGCTTCGGCGCTCAACGAAAAAATGCTGTCAAGATTATCGCTGGCGGCGCGAATGATTCGTTCCTTGCGGTCAAATGCGATCAACACGCCGACCGGCTGGATACTGCCAATCTGGTGGATCGGTTCACGGGCGCAATTATCCAGCGCCTCGTTGACAAGACTGGAATGTTCGACTGCTGGTATGGAATCAGGCGTGGTAGTCATTAAACAATCCTTAATCAATCGGATAGTTAAAAATCAACAAATAAAAACAATTTATCAAGTCGCATCATGAGGATCGGCCATTTTAACTACGGATCGGTTGTTTTTGATTGCGCCGCGTTGCCAGTAATTCGAGCAACGCATCGGCTGCTCTATGATTAGCATTTTGGCGCAAGCGACGGTGAATAGCTTGAAATTCAGCGATTAAAGCCGTTCTTTGCTCTGGGTACTCCAGATAATGTAGCACCGCCCTTCCCAAGGCTGCGGGAGTGGCAGAGTCCTGAATTAGCTCAGGCACCATGAAACGTCCGGCCAAATGATTGGGTAAAGAGTAATAAGGAACTCGCATCATCGGTTTGACAAGGTGATAAGTCAGGGGAGCAAGACGGTAGGCCACGACCATTGGTCTACCTACCAACAGGGCCTCAAGGGCGGCGGTTCCCGATGCCAGTAGAGCCACGTCCGCTGCTGCCAGCGCCTCCTGGGCGTGGCCATCAAGCACAGTCAATGTCAGCCCTTTTCCGGTTTTTGTTATCGCCTGCTCCAAAGAGGGACGCAAATGGGGAGCGGCCAAGGGTAGAATAAATCGCAATTTTGGGCGGCGTGCCGTCAACCATTGAGCGGCGGCGAAAAAATCGCTGGCAAGAAACTCGACTTCGCTCCGTCGACTACCCGGCAGCAATGCGACGATTTCTCCGGTTTCGGGTAATTCCAGTGCGCGACGCGCAGTGGCGTGCTCAGATTCTAAGGGGATGGCATCCGCGAGGGGATGGCCAACGAAACGGGCGGTGATTCCGTAATTGGCGTAAAAATCCGCTTCAAAGGGAAACAGGGTAAGGACTAAATCTGCGGCGCGCGCAATCTTGCGTACTCGCCACGGACGCCATGCCCACACCGATGGGCTTACATAATGAACGGTGGGAATGCCACGCGTGCGCAAGCGGCATTCCAGGTCTAGGTTAAAATCAGGGGCATCAATGCCCACGAATAAGTCAGGCTCGCTGAAAGTCCAGCGTTTGACAAGGCGACGACGTAGTCGCATCAGTTCCGGCAAGTGACTTAATATCTCGATAATGCCCATGACCGCCAGGCGTTCGATATCCGCCACACCGACGCAACCTGCCTGCGCCATGCGTGGTCCAATGACTCCCTCGCAGTGAACCTCGGGCAGTGATTCCCGCAAGGCATCGATTAGTCCGGCTCCAAGGATGTCTCCAGAAACCTCGCCGGCAACCAGGGCAATTTGGATCATGGAATTGTCCCTTATTGAGCGTGCATTGTTGGCAAATAGGGTGTTAAATAAGTACATGCCGTATCATGGCACGGGTTCGTCCACTTATTCCGAATGGAGGGTATGGTGCTTGACGAGAATAAGGACAGCGGGTTTGAAGGCTTGAAGGTGATGGTAATCGATGATAGCAAGACTATTCGCCGTACTGCCGAACTCCTGCTTAAAAACGTCGGTTGCGAGGTTATCATCGCGGGTGACGGTTTCGAAGCGTTGGCCAAGGTTGCCGACCACCGTCCAGATATTGTCTTCGTTGACATCATGATGCCTCGCCTAGATGGCTATCAAACGACGGCGCTCATCAAGCGCAATAGCCGGTTCAGTAATACCCCGGTAATCATGCTTTCCAGCAAGGATGGCATTTTCGACCGTGCCCGGGGGCGAATTGTGGGCTGTGAGGAATATTTGACCAAGCCCTTCACCAAGGAAGATCTGCTGGGCGCCATTAAGCGGCATGTACTCAATGTCGCTAAAACTTCGATATCATTAAAGTAGTACGGGAATTTTAGGCATGGCACACATCCTGATAGTGGACGATTCTCCCACTGATGTTTATATCCTGAAGACCATACTTGAACGCCATGGATACCGGACTTCAAGTGCCGATAATGGAACTGCTGCCGTGGCCCTTGCTCGCCGGGAACATCCCGACGTGGTGCTGATGGATATCGTGATGCCCGGGATTAGCGGTTTTCAAGCGACCCGCCTGCTCAACAAGGATCCCGCAACTTCTTCGATCCCCGTTATTGTGGTGACCACCAAGGATCAGGAAGCTGACAAGGTATGGGCATTCCGCCAGGGCGCGCGGGACTATCTCGTCAAACCGGTGTTTGAATCTGATTTAATAGCGAAAATTCAAGCTGTTCTTGGTGGTTGACGGCAACACCATGGACCATTCAGATCCGTTCTTATTACTCCATCACATCGAGGCCCGCGCCCGTGCTCGTGACCGAGATTTACCGCGTCGCGTTGAGGGTAAGCAGGTTTGGTCAGGAATCGTTTTTCGACTTGGCACCGAGGAGCTGGTCGCACCGCTAATCGAAATTAGCGAAGTATTGGCTTACCCCACTGTCTCGCGGGTGCCAGGCGTCAAGGCGTGGGTAAAGGGAATCGCCAATTTCCGGGGTAATCTCCTTCCCATTATGGATCTGCGTACTCTGCTGGAAGGGATTCCCGTCGTCCAGGACCGACGCAATCGGGTTTTGGTAGTCAGTCATAAAGAAATTTTTGCGGGATTGCTGGTGGATGAAGTGATTGGGCTTCGTCATTTTCAACAAGAAGAATCCAGCCTGCGGCCACCAACAATCAATACTGCGTTCGCGGCCTATCTCCAGGGAGGATTCGAGCGCAACGGACGATTCACACCCGTATTTGGATTTCATGCGCTCGCGGAAAGTCGAGAGTTCATGGAAGTAGCGGCGACGTAGTCGATTTTCCATAAATAGATTTGCCATCAATGATGGCTGCCAGGCTCTTACGAGATGACAGTCGGGAAAGACCGGCAACTTTTAATTTCAAGGTCAAAAAAACAGGAGGACGGCGTTTCCTCCCCATGGCTAAAGCCAGGGGTTTCCGCGCCGAATTTGGAATGCAAAAAATCATTAAATCGTCGGGCAACATGGGAATGGGCATCGGCCAACCCCTGATCATCGTGCTGATGATGATCGTCCTGGTGTTGATGGGAAGCACTTTTTACCATGTATCCGTCAACGAAGGTTACGATGAACAGTATCGAAACATTACCGCCGACCTGCAATTGTTGACCCAGCGTTTAGCCAGGGCGGCACAGGCGATTATACCCAGTGGCAATACCACCCTTGCTCCGCTCAAAGAAAATCGTGCGCGATTCGAGAACAATCTCGATTTATTGGAGAAAGGCAGCGAAACCACCAGTCTGCCTCCAACGCCCGCCACCGTGGCGCAGGAATTCAAGGCGGTTAAGACTCGCTGGCTTAAGGTTCGTGAAAATATCGATTTGGTATTGTCCGCTGCTGTGGATTTTAATGGCCTGCTTGATCTCGCTGCACGCATTCAAGATCAGGCTATCCCGGAAATTTTCCGCCAACTTGATGAAGTACTGCGAGTGCTGGTGGAGAAAAATACTTCTGCGGTCTTACTTGACCACGCCAGTCGCCAGCGGGCGCTCGTCCAGCGCATCTCCCACCAGATTGATCGTTTCCGGCTAGGAATTGGGGATGCAACCCAGATCGCCAATAGTCTAGCGCGTGACCTGGCATTGTTTGTCAAAGTGATGGAAGGTCTGCAAAAAGGCGACGAGCTGCTTCAGATTAAACCCATTCAAGATCCGGAGGCACGCGATAAACTCACACAATTGGTCAAGCAGACGCAGATATTCAAGGGTCAGGTCGAGCAGTTATTGGAAAAAAAGAACATCGTATTCAATGTTCAAAAAGCCACAGCCCAAATTGGCGAGCAAGGCGAACTCTTGCTGATGGATTGCGCAGCACTGCGCAATATTTATGGCCGACTTGGCGGGACTCGCTGGATTTCACGTCCGGTGGGCTATCTATTGGCTGGAGTTGCCTTCCTATTGCTAGCGTGGATGGGTACCAGCCTTCTAGGTGATGTGCGCCGTCGCCAGCAGGAAAGCGAAAAGCTGCAACAAGCCGCCGCCGACACGAGTCGTCGCAATCAGGAAGCGATCCTGCGGTTGCTCGATGAGATTACCAATCTTGCCGACGGTGACCTTACGGTGCGCGCTACTGTCACCGAGGACTTTACCGGGGCTATCGCCGATTCCATCAATTATGCAGTTGATGCCCTGCGTGACCTCGTGGCCGCGATTAATACCACGACTGTCCAGGTATCCGGTGCCGCGCAAGAAACTCAGGCTACTGCTATGCACCTCGCCGAGGCAAGTGAGCACCAGGCACAGGAAATTCGACGCGCCAGCTCCACAGTTGATGCTATGGCGCAAGCCATGGAACAGATGGCAACCAAGGCCGACGACGCCGTGGTCGTGGCCCAGAATTCGGTGCGTACCGCTAAACAGGGTGCCGAGGCAGTGCGCGACACCATCAAGGGCATGGGTGCCATCCGTGACCAGATTCAAGAGACTTCAAAGCGTATCAAGCGACTGGGTGAGTCTTCCCAAGAAATCGGTGAAATTCTGGCGCTTATTAACGATATTTCCGATCAAACCAATATTTTGGCGCTCAACGCCGCAATCCAGGCGGCTATGGCGGGAGAGGCGGGGCGCGGCTTTGCGGTGGTAGCCGACGAGGTGCAACGCCTAGCGGAGCGCGCTGGTAACGCTACTAAGCAGATCGATGCCCTGGTACGGACCATTCAGAGTGATACCAATGAGACGGTCATTTCCATGGAGGAGACTACCACCGACGTGGTACGCGGTGCCAAGCTCGCCGAAGACGCAGGCGGCGCTCTCTCCGAGATCGACAACGTTTCTGCCCAGCTCGCTGAACTTATTCACCAGATATCTCAATCGGCTCAGGGACAAGTTCGCAGTGCCGTTCATATTTCTGAAACCATGAACGTCATCCAGGAAATTACTACCCAAACTTCTGCGGGTACCCAAGATACCGCCGCCTCCATCGGACATCTCGCTGATCTTTCAAATGAATTACGGCGGTCGGTAGCAGGTTTCAAACTGCCCGTGCGCGGTTAGTGGACATTACTGCCCCGGCCTCACGCCGGGGCACGTCGAAGCAATCTTAAAGAAGAACCGTAGCATAAGGACGCTGAGGCAGTTTTGTTGGTTGTCAGTCGCGTCCACGTAGTCAATCTTCTAAAGATTGTAACCACGTTCATCATGTTGGGAGATGTCAAGACCCAATGTTTCTTCTTCGTCGGTAACCCGCAGTCCAACTCCGAAATCCACCAGTTTGAGAATGATGAAAGTCATTACGATGTCATAAACAATGGTGATGCCTACCCCAATTGCCTGGATCGTTATTTGAGAGCCGATGTCGAGGTCGATCTTCGCGCCGCCGAGGCTCGCCGCCGCGAATATACCGGTCAGCAACGCACCGACGATGCCTGCCACGCCATGAACGCCAAACACATCTAGGGAATCATCATAACCCAGGGCGCGTTTGAGTCTAGTTGAAGCAAGAAAGGCGCATACCGTGCCACTAGCACCGATTACTATGGCTCCCATCGGCCCAACAAAGCCGGAAGCAGGGGTAATGGTGACCAAACCAGCCACTGCGCCCGTGACAATTCCGAGCATGCTTGGTTTGCCGTGAGCGAACCATTCCATGAACATCCACGCCAGAGCCGCGCTCGCGGTAGCGATCTGGGTTACCGCCATCGCCATTCCCGCCGTGCCGTTAGCCGCCACTGCGCTCCCTGCGTTAAAACCAAACCATCCAACCCAAAGCATCGACGCGCCGATGACCGTCAATCCCAGGTTATGCGGGGGCATCGCGGTGGTTGGAAAACCTTTACGTCGACCTAACATCAACGCGGCTACCAAGGCCGAAACTCCTGCGTTGATATGCACTACTGTGCCTCCAGCGAAATCCAGTACCCCAAGGTCATACATTAGACCACCTGCGCCACTCCATACCATGTGTGCCACAGGCAGGTAGACCACGGTAAACCATATTCCCATGAACCAAAGTAGTGCGGAAAAACGCATCCGCTCGGCAAAGGCGCCCACAATCAGTGCGGGAGTGATAATCGCAAAGGTCATTTGATACATCATGAATACCGTCTCAGGAATGGCATTGGACAGCGTAACGTCGGGTTGCCACAACGCATCAATCCCAACTCCCTTTAAACAGACCTTGCCAAGGGTGCCAATTAATGAATTTACATTGACGATGCCCTTGACCATGTCGGTGGTATCGAAGGCCAGGCTATAACCATAGATTGCCCATAACATGGTCACTAGACAGGTAATGGCGAAACACTGCATAAGTACCGATAAAACATTCTTAGTTCGGACCAGACCACCATAGAATAATGCCAATCCAGGAATGGTCATAAACAATACCAGCGCCGTGGAAGTAAGCATCCATGCGGTATCACCACTATTAAGCACTGGCGCGTGGGTGTCAGCGGCGCTTGTTAGCATTGGCACCGCAAGGAGCACGAAAAAATTGAATGGCTGTAAATTTATTTTGTAGTCATGTTGTAACATATTGTTTTCTCGTTTATTTTATAAAGCGTCCGGACCGTTTTCGCCAGTACGAATGCGCACTGCCTGTTCCAGGTCATAGACAAAAATTTTTCCGTCACCAATTTTCCCTGTAGAAGCGGATTTAAGAATTGCGTCAATAATTTTCTCCAGCATCTCGGCTGGTACGGCGACTTCTACCTTGATCTTCGGAAGAAAATCAACAACGTATTCCGCTCCACGGTATAGCTCGGTATGGCCTTTCTGTCGACCGAAACCTTTGACTTCTGTGACAGTAATACCTTGGACTCCCACCTCGGAGAGACTTTCACGGACATCGTCGAGTTTGAAGGGCTTGATGATCGCGCTGACCATCTTCATGGGTTAACTCCTCGTTCAATTCAAAACAATAATGAATCATTGTGCCATCTTTAATTTTGCATGAACTGTGCCAAATGTATTTAACCCAAATTGTTATCTATCCGGCTGACAAGGTTTCTGCTTCAATACCGCACGGTGGAATGCGGCTCCAGGGGGTATAGGCAGCATGATCCTGCCGGTGTAATCTATATAAAAATGAAATAAAACAATTATTTATGGATATGAGTTACGCAATTGAATTTGTAACTCTATACCAATACCTTCGCCATTAAATGACGGGCACAAGCAAGTGAATAATGAATGCGGCCAAACGAGGCCACTTGTCTGACGATGGCATCAATGGAAATGAGGTCAGGGATTAGCGGAAGCCATTTTAAGGTTTCGCGGACATACTTTCTGGCGCGGAACCAAGCTTTGAGGTCAAGGATGCTCATGCCGACGAACTCAGATTGTCATCTCAAGAGGTGCGCAACATTGACCATGAAAAAAGCAAAGTTGGCGGCGTTGATGGCCGGACATTGGTTGACGGACATGAAGTTGTTGAGTCCCCAGAACTGCTTGGCGTCACGAAAATTGAACTCGCTTTGGAAGCGCAGTGGCGTTGATGCATGAACAGGTAAAAAGTGATAGAGTAGATGGAGATAACCAGAGAAAAGAATGTCATCGAACAAGCAGACGGTATCGAACGAACCAGCAGCCGAAGCAGCCAAGCCTAGGTTGTGTTCACAGTAAAGGAGGTTGAAAAATGATTCGTTTTATGCTAAGCGACGAAAAATGGGCGCGAATTGAAGGGCAACTACCAGGAAAGCCAACCGATAAA
>CAUYTW010000319.1 GCA_963575715.1 Gammaproteobacteria bacterium
CCGTCCCCTTTCCTCCCCATGGCTAAAGCCAGGGGTATCTCGGGGACAATGATGAAAATTATTGTTTTGGGAAACCACACAAAGGCGTTAATGCTGTTCAGGGGACGCCTGATTAAGCGATTCGTTGACCTAGGTCACACAGTTATTGCTTATGCGCCAGAGGACGATCCAAAGACCGCAGATGAACTCGGATTAATGGGTGCCGAATTCCGGCAATTACTTTTTGATAGAACAGGAATGAGTATTTTTCAAGATCTACTTTTTATGCTACGATTTTGGCGGATACTATTAGAGGAAAAGCCGGATATTCTTTTGTCATACACCATCAAACCCGTTATTTTCGGCTCATTGGCAGCGTACCTTGCGGGGATTAGGCGCTGTTATTCAGTGATCACCGGCTTAGGATATGTGTTTATCGGTGATGGCGCAGGAAAAAAGTTTTTGCGTCTATTGGTTGTCAAGCTCTATAAGTTAGCACTATTTTTCAATGATACGGTTTTTTTTCTAAACAAAGATGATTTCGCTACCTTTTTAAAGTATCGTATCCTCAATAACACAAAATCTTATAAATTAATCGATGGAGAAGGTATTGATCTAAATAAATATTCTATAAAAACAACGCGTATTCAAATTATTAATGGGTCAGGCGTTGATTTATCCGTGTACAAAGGCACTTCAGTTGCAGTTAGGGAGGCAGGGGAGGCAGGGGAGGCCGGGGAGGCCGGATATATATTTTTATTGATTGCGCGATTGATAATTGATAAGGGTATCCGTGAATATGTCAATGCGGCGAGAATCATCAAGGAAAAATATCCCAAGATCAACTTCTGGATTGTTGGTGCATTTGATAGCAACCCGACTGCTATTTCTCAGGTCGAAGTTGAGCAATGGATAGATGAGGGTGTTATAACCTATCATGGTGAAACCAGGGATGTCCGACCTTATATTAATAATTCAAGCATATTCGTATTGCCATCGTATCGGGAAGGGATACCTAGAACGGTTCTTGAGGCAATGGCGATGGGACGGCCAATTATTACAACCGATGCTCCTGGCTGTCGAGAAACTGTTGTAAACGGCGATAATGGCTTTTTGGTGCCAATCAAAGATGTTTCAGCACTTGCGAATGCCATGGAACAGTTCATTCTGCATCCGCAACTAATAGAAAAAATGGGCCGCCGTAGTCTTGAAATTGCCACGGAAAAGTTTGATGTTCACAAAGTCAACGATAGCATTTTGCGAAGCATGGGGTTAATTCCAGATATTCGGATTCCTTGACGCTGCTTCTTAAAAAATATGGTAGTGCCATAATTTATAAGATTCGATTATTATCCGTTTTTGTTAATCGGAAGCGAGGTATTATAGTAATGGATAAAGTACCAAATTGCTCCAATATGATTGGCTAATTTTTTTGAAAATGACAATGATTTTCTCACTAATCTCGAAATTCGTTGACGGAGGGTGCAATTGAATTTTTCAATATGGTTGGTTTGACCACTTTCCTTGCCAACCGCGCAATGGCGTTTCGAGGAAAAAATTGCTGTATAGGCGGACCAGAAATCCGTATAACTCACCGCGCATTGATGCTAAATCGAGAGCATTAAAACTATTTTTTATTATAGATTCAGTTGGAGTCCGCCGCTAATGCTTGGTCGCCTGCCATCCCTGGCAGACTTCTGCGCATTGCCGCACGGTTCGCGATTCATCGGACGCCCGCATTCCGGCAACGTCATCGCCACCGGCGCCAGGTTGGTGTCGTCCTCTCCGCGCATGACTTCCGGGCCTGCCGCCCGTAGCAACGCTTAATATATTCCGGGCCGCGTTGATGTCCCGGTCATGAATGACGCCACAATTCGGGCAGGTCCATTCCCGAATCGACAACGCCATTACATCCATCAGGTGGCCACATTCCGAACAAACCTTGCTGGTTGGCTCGAATCGGTCGATGACAATTATTTTTCGACCGTACCACTCTGCCTTGTATTCCAGTTGTCGACGGATTTCACCCATGCCGACATCACCAATGGCACGCGCCAGATGATGATTGCGCATCATTCCTTTTACATGTAAATCTTCCAGCGCAATGACATCCGCCCTTTGGATGATTGCCGTGGTCTGTTTTTGCAGCCAGTCACGGCGGCTGTCGGTAATGCGCGCATGTTGCCGCGCCACTCGATGTATTGCACGCCGACGGCGCCGACTTCCTTTTTTGCACCGCGCCAATTGTCGCTGGTAGCGTTTCAGTCTACGCAGTTTTTTATTCAGGTGACGCGGATTACCCGATTTATTTCCATCTGAATCAACAAAAACATCCTTAATGCCTAAATCAATTCCGATTCCGTGTCCTGTTTCCGGCAGCACGGCATTTTTTTCCACGCACATAAAAGACACGAAATAACGACCCGCAGCATCCCTGCCAATCGTCACCATTTTTGGAATACCGCCCGGAATACGCGACCACCGGACTTTTATGGAGCCTAATCCTGGCAACCTAAGTAATTCTCCCGCGCGAAAATAATTGGCTGCAACACGCTGATCAATTTGAAAACGAATCGCCTGTACGGATTGCCGTTTTTTGTATTTGGGATAGCGTGCGCGTTTCGCGAAAAAATTGGAAAACGCCTTATCCTGATCGCGCAATACCTGCGTCAAAACAGTAGCCGGAACTTTCGCCAGCCAGGAATACACTTCCAATTTTTTTAACCAGGTCAGTTCCCGTGAAAAATCCACGCCGGTAACGCGCTCTCCGAATTTTTGATAGAGGCAAGAGCGCCATGAAAGACACGCATTCCATAGCCAGCGGGCAGCACCAAAGAATTGCGCCAGCAGGACAATCTGGAGAATGGTTGGATATATTCTCAAACGATAGGAAAGTTCCATGGCGTTATTTTAATATGTAGTGCCGGTGTTGCGATGACGTTGCCGGAATGAGGGCGTCCGATGAATCACGAACCATGCGGACGCGGCGGACAACCACCAAAATCTGCCCCTGCGTCCTCTGCTCCGCTTCGCTACGCAACCGGACGTGGGGGGTCGCTCGCCTTCCCTGGCTCGCTTCGAGGATCTCTTATTAAAATGAAAAAGGGAACATTTTTAGCAGTTTATTTTACTGATTGGGGCACTACCCCACCACGAATTTTCCTTCTCAAAATTAATTAAATGAGCGGAATTTGTGGAAAATACCCCTTCCAAGATTAGTTCGTCAAGTAGTTGATTCATATTATTACTTCCATTTGCCATTGTTATTGCTTCCATCCTTCTGTTGCCTGCTCACTGTCATTAGAATGGATTCTGCGACTACGGGCTAACGCGCCCTCCGCGCAGAATGACAGAAAAACAAAATTCAATCCTCTATACTACGTAACTCAAGTTGCTACCTATTTGCCTTTCTCCTCTCTCCCAAAGGGAGAGGGGCTATTTGGTTATCCACCAGAATAGGTAGCAACTTGGGTTACGTATGAGTTACGCAGTTGAAAATTGAAAAATTAAGTCATTCTGCGCGCAGCGAAGCGGAGTCGCAGAATCCACCTACCATAAAAAATTCTGCGATTCTGCTACTGCGCCCAGAATCACAGAAAAGAAAAAATTAAATCCTCTATAGAGTTACAAATTCAACTGCGTAACTCCTAATTTGGTTTAATTCTGGATATGATCAGTTTCAGTTAATGTCAACAGGCTCTAGTTACCATGCGTGAATTATTTCAAAAACTAGCCACGCCAGGCGTGGGTGGCCTTACCCCTTACCAACCAGGAAAACCCATCGAGGAGTTGGAGCGGGAATATGGTGTTTCCAACGCGATTAAACTTGCTTCTAATGAAAATCCTTTGGGGCCTTCTCCGCTTGCTCTGACAGCGGCACATAGCGCAGTTCACGATCTCGCCCGTTATCCCGACGGGAGCGGTTTTACACTCCGGCGCGCGCTCTCTGAGCGGCTTGGCGTGGAGCGTGACGCAATCACACTTGGCAATGGATCCAACGATGTGTTGGAATTGATAGCGCGTGCTTTCGTGACTCCCCAGGACGAGGTGATTTATTCAGAGCATGCCTTTGCCGTCTATCCCTTGGTGACGCAGGCAATCGGGGCGCACGGAGTGGTTGCTCCTGCGCGGGATTTTGGTCATGACTTAGCAGCCATGGCGGCGGCGGTGACTCCCCGCACTCGACTGATCTTCATCGCCAATCCCAACAACCCTACCGGCACCTGGTTACTCAATCACGAACTGGAAGACTTTATTCAAGGATTGCCGGCGCATGTAATTGTCGTTATTGATGAAGCCTATTGCGAGTACGTCACTCATCCTGATTATCCTGATGCCCTGCTGTGGTTGGAGCGTCATCCGAATTTGGTCGTGACTCGCACTTTTTCAAAGGCTTATGGCCTGGCGGGATTGCGGGTCGGTTACGCGGTTTCTCATCCTGTGCTCGCTGAGTTTCTCAATCGAGTGCGCCAACCCTTCAACGTTAATAGCATCGCCTTGGCTGCGGCAACTGCCGCCCTAGAGGACGATAATTATCTTGCCCGAACGCGGAGGTTGAATGCCGAAGGAATGGTAGAGCTGACCGCAGGCATTACTGCCTTGGGATTGAGTCATATTTCCTCGGTTGGCAATTTCGTGGCTGTGGACGTGGGACGGCCAGCAGGTTCTGTTTATGAGGCGTTATTGCGTGAAGGGGTAATCGTGCGCCCTCTCGCCAATTACGGAATGCCCCGCCATTTACGCGTAACCATTGGATTATCGGTGGAAAATGCTCGATTTCTTGAAGCCTTGACTCGGGTATTACATCAATGAACCAACCATTTTTTGTGGAACGATTGGTAATCCTGGGAGTAGGGCTGATTGGCGGATCCGTAGCGCGTGCGGTTAAGGCTGCGGGGATCTGCGGTGAAATTGTGGGGTGGGGTCGGAACGCCAAGACCCCGGAACGGGCCTTGGCCCTTGGAGTAATAGACCGCGCTGAGACCGATCTCATTGCGGCAACCCATGGCGCCGACCTGGTGATGGTTGCGGTGCCACCAGGAGCGATGGAGTCTCTGTTTCGAGAACTCGCGGTGCTGCTCGGACCAGAAACCATTATCACCGATGTCGGCAGTACCAAGGGTTCGGTGGTCGCAGCGGCACGAGCGGCCTTTGGAACCTTGCCAGCTTGCTTTGTTCCAGGCCATCCCATCGCTGGCACTGAACTCAGCGGGGTAGATGCGTCCGATGCCAACTTATTCCAAAAACGACGGGTAATCCTTACTCCGCTCCCTGAAACCGATCTGCGCGCACTGGCGCGAGTGCGCCTCCTGTGGGAAATTTGCGGCGCGGAAGTAACCGAAATGGAGGTCGAGCACCATGACACGGTCCTTGCCGCTACCAGCCATTTACCCCATTTGCTGGCCTTCGCGCTGGTCGATGCCTTGACACGTATGGACGATAGTTGGGAAATTTTCCGCTACGCGGCGGGAGGTTTTCGTGATTTCACCCGCATAGCCAGTAGTGAACCGATTATGTGGCGTGATATCTGTTTGGCTAACCGTACCCAAATTTTAGCCATGCTTAACCGTTACCGCGATGAATTGGAACAATTGACGGCTGCGATTGATGCCGGAAATGGCGAATATTTACATCAGATGTTTAGCCATGCCCGGGCTGCGCGCGGTGATTTCATGAAAAAAAATTATAACGATCTACCCTAAATTTTCTTCCAGAATTTTCTCAATAATAAAATCAACTTCATCATTTTTAAGTGCTGGATACAATGGAAGACTTAAACATTGTGAGTAATAAATTTCAGCGTTAGGACACTTACCCGTTGGAAAATAGTATTTATCTCGATAATACGGCTGCCAATAAACCGGAATATAATGTATTTGGCAATGTATTTTGTAGGAATTCAATTTTTGAAATATTTTATTGCGTGTGCTGGCGCCATTAACAAAACGCAAAGGATATAAATGATAGCAAATTGAACTCCCAACCGGCTCCGGTGGAATAATTAAATTAGGATTTTCTGCAAAAGCATTATTATATTGTCGAACAATTTCGGTCCTGCGAGATTTGAAAATCGACAATTTTTTGAGTTGCGAAAGCCCCAGCGCGCATTGAAAATCCGTGATTCTAAAATTAGAACTCAACTCCTCTATTTCGTAATACCACTGACCCTCATTTTTGTGTACTAAATCTGGATAACGTTTCATGCCATGCGAACGCATCATCCGTATCCGGTTTGCCAATTCGTCATCATTAGTCAATACGGCACCTCCTTCACCAGTCGTAATCGTCTTCACAGGATGAAAGGAAAAGATTGCTGCGTCGGAATGAGTGCAGGAGCCACATTGATATTCTTGGCCGTCAAATTGATAACTAGATCCAATTGAATGCGCCGCATCCTCAATCACCTTAAATCCATATTTGTGCGCAAGCATCCAGATAGCAGGCAAATTTGCTGGTATACCAGCGAAATCCACTGGAATGACTACTTTGGGAATTTCATGATTTCTACAATAATCATCGAGTTTCTCAAAGGATAGACATAAAGTCTCTGGATCAATATCCACGAAATCCACTCGGCCTTTACAAAATTCCACACAATTCGCTGAGGACAAAAAAGTAATCGGCGAGGTTATCCCTAAATTATGTTCATGCACATGCAACCCAATACAGGCTAGATGCAAAGCAGCCGTGCCATTGGAACAAACTATTGCATGCTTGGCGCCAGTCAGACGAGATAGCGCCTTTTCAAAATCAGTGGCAGCCGGTCCCGTGGTAATAAATGATGATTCAAGGGCAGTAACAACGGCGGCAATGTCATCTTCGTCAATCAATTGTCGACCGTAGGAGATCCAATATTCAGGATTTTCAAGCCGACGAACGACTTGCTTATGAAATTCCATGATGTCAGATACTCCTACTTTTTTAGAAGTTACGCAGTTGAAAAATAGGAAAGTCATTCTGCGCGAAGCGAAGTCGCAGAATCCATCTACATAGATTCTGCGACTCCGGTCGCTAACGCGACCTCCACGCAGAATGACAGAAAAAACTCAATCCTATATAGAGTTACAAGTTCAATTGCGTAATTCCTACTTTTTATAGAGATTAAATTTTTCCTTAAAAAATCCATGAAGGAAAAATATAATCTCTGCTGAATTTTATGGTGAGGCTGGAGTCGTCAGCTCGGGTTCTCCTGTTTTTGGCGTTTCTTGGGATTGTTCCACTGGAGATTTCGTATCCGTAAATTGATCAACCGCCTTAACCTGTTTTTTAATTAATTTATCCCGTTTCATCTCGATCAAATCTTTGACCATGAAATCTGCGAGTTTAAAGTAATACGGAGAAGTCGAAATTTTCAGAATATATTCCGTTCCTTTCGCCGGTTCCTTTCCATTTTCTGATTTATTTTCTTTTCCAGGCTCGGTACTGACTTCCTGTTCAGGCTGGGAAAATACATAGATTTTCTGTTCTCCCGATTGAGTGGTCAACGATAGCGTGACGACGGGGGTATCTTGGCGGTATTTTGCTTGGTTTTCCTTGCCCAGTACCGAGTCGAAACTAAGATTCGCTAGTCGATTAACTAGGGTTTCGATTTCCTCGGTGTTAAGTTGTTCCTCGGGAGAAAGACCATCTACCTGCCATTTTCCTGGCTGTTTGATATCCTTGCCGCCTTTGTTGCCTTCCTGATTGCTTTCTTTGCTATCCATGGATCGTGCCAATTGCGTATCTGGCAGGGATATTTTGATAATGTCATCCGCTTTAACATTTAAGGCAGTTTTATCCGCCCATTGGTTTGGATCGGTAGTCACTTCATGGATAGGAAAATCTACATTATAGATGGCAGCTTCCTCGTTTGCGCGAATATGAACCTGGCGAAAACCGGAAGAATTTCCCAGCCAAAGCGTTGTCAGGAGTTTATCTCCCGTACTCAACATAACCTTATGCTCATAATCGGCAGGGCTGACCTTGAAACGTCTAATCGCCGTCGCCGTAGTCGAAACGGGAAGACGTTTGCGTAATCTTGCCATTCGCTCAAGGAATCCATCCACCTTAACCGTAAAAGCGGAAAAATCGCCCAGCGCCGGCAGCGACCAGGCATTCCCGCGACGTTCTACTACCAAGGGTACCTTTTTTGGTTGTTCAATGGTAATACGATCCACTGCCTTGACTTCAAAATTGATTAGCGGCTCGCTACTGGCTACGCCACTTACTCCCGTGGTGGTGATTCCGAAAAATACCGCCAGAAGTAGCTGTACCGCCAATATCACACCCAATAAACTAATAATTCGATTCATGGTGCCCCTCCAAGGTTAAGTACGGTTTGATAATAATGTAAACGTTCCGCCCGGATACGGCGTTGTAAAAAATAAACCAGGATTAAACCGCCTAAGGCCAGTAGGTAATTTAGATACTCCCAAAAAATTTGGGAAGTGCGCTCCATGGGGAGAAGCATCCGTGAATATTGTCCTCGACCACGCAAGACAAGCAGGCTTTGATCTTCCAATGACCAATCCACGGCGTTTTGCAGTAATTGCACGGGTTTTAGGTAATTTGTACCGGTAGCCTGTGATGCCAATTCGATAGCGGTGTCACCAAGAAAATTAGCAGAACCGAAAAGAATCAGTCGCGCCGACGACGGTGAATGGTCGATCTTTCCAGTCACCACTGGTTTATTTTTATCCGTTTCCGATTTGCCTTCGGCGTTTGGTTCCACTCCAGTTTCAGGATCGACATCAGCTGCTTTACTTTTATCCGCAGTTTTCAATAACGGTGAAGGTTTGTTCTTGAAATAGCTGTCAAACTGACCTTCAATAACTACGCCAAGGAGGCTTGCGCCATTTGACTTGCCTTCGGGAAAGCCTACTTCGCCGTAAAGCGAAAAGTTTGGCTGAATATTATCGGACGTCGATGTCCACGAACGCTCCGAGCTATGTAATAATTCAGTAATTTTGCGATTTTTATTTCGTTCTCGGTCAATCTCAATAGGCGATGCCCAGTTCATCGTCACCTGCGCCAGACTAGCGGTCATACTATTGGTGCGGTTCATTTGACTTTCTCGCAAATCTGCGAAATACGGATAAGGCACGGAACGTAATTCTTGAACCACGAAACCGCCTAATTCACGCCGGACCGGAATGGGAAATGGAGTATTTTGCGGATCGAGCACCATTGATTTACTTAGAGTAATCCCCATTTCAGCGAACCACTGCTCCAACCCGGTATCCTTAGCTTGCGCGGAGAGCGCTTGTCGTCCTTGCTCAATATGGTAGGGAGAAGCCGCAACGATTACGGTTCCACCCTGCATCATGAATTGATCGATGGCGAAAACCTGTTTTTCGTCCAGCGCCTCGGGAGCCAATATCAACAAAAGATCCGCTTCATTGGGAACCATGCCGGATTTCAAGTTGGTGTCACGCAATACTGCATCTTCACTCAATTTTTGCCGCAAATTATCAAAATCTTGACCGCCACTTTCGGCCATCCCGAAACGGGCCATTTGTGAATTTCCGGGAGGCGCATACAAAGCAATGGTTCTAAGAAGTCCGGGGCTTAACCGTTTCAATCCCGCTTCGATAGCATGTTTGAATCCCGCTGCGTCTAATCCTTCTGGCAGCGGAACCGGAACCGTCTGACCATCCGAGTCAAGCAGCATATAAAAATAGAAGGTCGCTTCATCTAGTAAACTTAGCGTCAGAGGACGGAAACCGTATTTTTTAGCGATTTCTTTCGCCAATTCACCATTACCTTCGTTTGGATCACGAATCTCCACGGTGAATTTTCCATTGGATTTTTGCTTCAATTCCTCCAGAACACCGTCTAAATCCTTGCGCAAGGTTGGCAGGGGATTCGGCAAACGATCATCCGGTGAAATAAATCCGTGAAATATTACTGGCTTACGCAACCCAGAGAAAAGATCGCCTCCTGCTTGATAGGAATGTAAAACTTTTTTGATGGCCCGAGTAAGATCGTATTCTGGGTTACGTAGACGCACATCCAAATCTCGTTCACCATGAGCTTTGAGTTCAATTAGATCACGGAATCCCAGTTTTTGAGTTTGATCACCGTAGCTAATTAAAATATCAAAATAGGAACTGATCACAGATTCCTGGTATTTTCCCGAGCTTTGGAAGGATACTGGTCGAATGCCATATTTTTCGTTGGCCTCACGTTCAACTTCCGAAGATTCATGTGGATCGACGAATTCCACTCGTACTTTGCCATTGCCCGCTACTTCGTACTCCTTGAGCAAATCTCGAATTTGGGGCACCAATGGACTAAGAAGGGGATGAGTTTGAGCGGTAAAATAGCCGCGTAGCAGGAGCGGTTCTTGAAGTTCCGCCAGATGAGTTCTGGTAGCCGGAGAAATGGAATAGACCTGACCTTGGGTAAGATCGGTTCGCATCCAGCCAATTTGGCCTAACCATAAATTAGCTGCGAGGAAATTAGCGGCTCCCAGTAATGCCACCCACCCCCAATGCCGGTGGTATTCGGTATCCTGGCGATCAGTGGCCCAACGGAGTTTTTCGAGGGTGTAAATATTTAAAACAAGAAATACTCCGACTAGGCTCAAATAATAATACAAATCCCGTAAATCGATCACACCACGGGTAATGGATTCAAAGCGTGAGCCGGTACCCAGCAATTGCAAAAATTCCCCAGCGCGATGACCCAGCAAATGAGTCAGGGCATTAGCGCCGACAAGATAGAAAAACGCACAGATCAAGGTCGTACCGATCAAGCTGACAATGGCGTTATCGGTGCGCGCTGAGACAAATAGTCCGATGGCGATGTAGGCTGCAGCCAGCAATAATGCGGCTACGTAACCACCAATTACCGGCCCGCCGTCAAGTGGCCCCAGGACGCTCACGGTCAGCGGCAACGGTAGGGTCAGGAGCAAAGCAACACCCACCAGGGCAAGGCTCGCCAGGAATTTCCCGAGAACCAGATAGTGCGTCGGAACTGGCAGTGTCATTAAAATTTCCAGAGTTCCCGCGCGGCGTTCCTCGCTCCATTGGCGCATGGTGAGCGCGGCGACCAGAAAAATTAACAACACGGGCATCCACTCGAATAAAGGACGCACATCGGCGATATTGCGAGCAAAAAAGGTATCTACCCAAAAGAAGGTAAAAAGAGAAATGGCTAGAAACGCGCCTAGGAAAAGATAGGCCACCGGTGAAGAAAAAAATGACCACAATTCCTTGCGTGCGATGCGAATTATTTCAGGCATGGACAGCCTCCGACAGAGACGAATTGTTGGGCGGAAGTGAAACGAGCGGATCGTTGATCTCGCCAAAGATAGTTTCCAAATCGCGTCGTTCCGGTTGTAGACGATATAGCTTTAACCCACCATTCAGAATTATGTGCGCCACACGCGGGGCAGTGGCGATTAAATCTGCGGCTTCCAGCGCATATTGATGGCGGCCATCAATGGCACCGGGCAGGTAACGGATGGCGCGCACTCCATCTACGCCTTTGAGCAGGGCCTGGACTTTCTCTGGTCCGGCATCCACGCCTACCACCAAATGCTGGGCGGTATCCAGATCACCAAGGCGTGCATCAAGGGCCAGCCTGCCATTGCGGATGATCAAGACGCGGTCGCAGGTGGCCTCGACTTCTTGAAGAATATGAGTTGAGAGTAGCACGATGGCATTGCGCGCCAACTCCCGAATCAGCGAGCGCATGTGCTGGATTTGGGTCGGGTCCAGACCATTGGTGGGTTCATCCAGGATGAGAATGTCTGGCTCATGCAAGATGGCCTGTGCGACACCGACCCGTTGCCGGTAACCACGCGAAAGAGTTCCAATCAGATTGGCTGCTCTGGATTCCAATTCAGTACGCGCAATGGCATGACGCACCGCCGCGAGTCGGCGTGCTTCCGGGATACCGTGCATACCGGCCTGATATTCCAAAAAATCAATCACCGTCATGTCGGGATAGAGCGGACAATTTTCAGGTAGATAGCCGATCAGGCGCTGCGCCATCCGCCGCTGCTCGGCCAAGTCTCGACCCTCCAAGGTGATGCGCCCTGAAGAAGGTTCGAGGAAGCCGGTAAGCACCTTCATGATGGTGGTCTTACCGGCTCCATTGTGGCCAAGCAATCCCACCACTTCACCGCGCTGGATCTCAAACGAAACATCATCCACCGCCTTGAAGTCACCGTAACTTCGTGTCAGATTTTCTACGTTAATCATCAGTGTCTCCGAGAAACCTCGCCCTTAGAGGGCGGGGAGGAAAGAAGACGGTTTTGCAACCGTCCAGTAAAAACGCCGGACTTTCCCGACTGCCAGCCCTTACGTGGCACTATCATCCTCGAATGAGGGTACCTACACCTGAGTCGGTAAAAATTTCTAGCAATACTGCGTGTTCAATGCGTCCATCAATGATGTGAGCGTTTTTTACGCCATTCTGGACAGCATCTAACGCGCAACGCACTTTCGGCAGCATTCCACCGTGGATGGTTCCATCCTTAATTAAGGCTTCGACACGTTCGCCATTAATTCCAGAAAGCAGTTTGCCTTCGCTGTCGAGGACGCCAGTGGTATTGGTTAGCAAAATAAGTTTTTCCGCCCCGAGAACCCGAGATAGTTTACCCGCCACCAAATCGGCGTTGATATTGTAGGAAACGCCATCCTTATCAACCCCGATGGGCGCAATGACGGGAATGAATTCTCCATTGTCCAAAGTTTCAACCACCGAGGGATCAATTTCAGCGACTTCACCGACGTGACCGATATCAATAATTTCTGGTGCCTGAAGTTCCGGATTGGCACGGGTAAAAACGAGTTTTCGGGCGATAATGAAATTACCGTCCTTGCCGGTGAGGCCGACTGCTCGTCCGCCAACGCGATTAATCAAGCTCACGATTTCTTTATTGACTAAACCACCTAGAACCATTTCCACTACATCCATGGTTTCAGCGTCGGTAACGCGCATCCCTTCAAAAAATTGGCTGCGTTTACCAATTTTAGCGAGATGCGTGCCAATTTGCGGACCGCCTCCGTGAACCACCACTGGATTGACTCCCACCAGTTTCATTAATGTGATATCACGGGCGAAACATTCCTTGAGATGAGAATCAACCATGGCATTGCCGCCATATTTGATTACCATCGTCTTACCACGAAAACGTTGAATGTAGGGTAGCGCCTCAATAAGAACACGGGCAAAATCGACTGGCTGGAAATTTGTGCTGGTCATTGGAATTAAAGAGTGAGTAATTATTTTTTAATAATTCTCATGCCATTCTCTGCAAAGAATGGCACAGAAATTAAGATAGAAAATGGTTAGTTCAATGCGCAGGAAGGACAGGCACCGGTACCACAAGATGGCGGAGGAGTATCATGATGCTGGGCGCTGTCGGTGGAGCTGGAGCGACTCCACCCTGTGCCCTTGAAGACGATACCCGTGACAGAAATAAGTTTTTTCAGGGTAGAACGATGACACTCAGGACAGTCGGTAAGTGGGACATCATTTATCTTCTGTACTGCCTCGAAGCGGTGATCACAAGCATTACATGCGTAGTTATAGGTGGGCATAGTTTTTAAATCTCCATTACAGACCGGCGTGGTTGTTCGTGGTCCTGGAAGGTTTTAGTGCGTTTTGTTAAAGTCGTGTTAAAGACTGAGGGCGGGATGGGACATTTTCAAGATCAAGGTTTAGGCTTTATTTACCACCTATCCGTGCTGACAAGGTTTTTGCTTCAATGCCACACAGTGGAATGCTGCTTCAGGGGCATAGGTGGCAACTTGGGTTTCTTTATCACTTTTGGCCTAATTCTGGATATGATCAATTAGTGTTAATCCAAGTTGCTATCTATGTCCTTAAAGCTAACGTTTCATCGTGGGCATTGTAATGAAAATATCGTAACTACGGATAGGTAGCAACTTGGATTAAAATAGTTGACTAAATTAGTTCTATTTTTTATATTTTTTAGTTGCTTGACACGGGTAATGGGCTGGCCTAGACTTTAAGCTATCTCTTATGGGTTGCATGTGGGTTGCATACTGTAGATATATGTAACTCAAGTTGCTATCTATGCCCTTGAAGCCGCATTTGCTCATTGGAGCTTCGACGAAAACCAAGCAACCACGAATAAGTGGCAACTTGGGTTATGTAGCTAAACATTCCACTGTAAGGAAGTAGGTAATGTTACAGAACTACCTTCCTGTTTTATTTTTTCTAATGATCGGCATGGGGACGGGTATTGGCGCTATTGCCATGGGATTTATTCTCGGACCACATCGACCTGATAGCGAAAAACTCTCTCCTTATGAATGCGGATTCGAGGCGTTTGACGATTCACGTCTGAAATTTGATGTGCGTTATTATCTTATCGCTATTTTGTTCATTATTTTCGATATTGAAATTGCTTTTCTTTTTCCCTGGGGTGTAGTACTAAAACAACTGGGAGGGTCAGGGTTAGCGGCGATGGCATTATTTCTTGGGATTTTGGTAATTGGTTTTGTTTACGAATGGAAAAAGGGAGCGTTGGAATGGGAATAGAGGGTATTCTAGAGAAAGGCTTCGTAACCACCACCGCAGACATTGTAATTAATTGGGCGCGTACTGGTTCAATGTGGCCTATGACTTTTGGTTTAGCGTGCTGTGCTATTGAAATGATGCACGCAGGCGCAGCTCGTTATGATTTAGATCGTTTTGGTATTGTATTTCGACCTAGTCCACGTCAATCTGATGTAATGATTGTAGCGGGAACGTTAGTTAATAAAATGGCGCCTGCGTTACGCAAGGTCTATGATCAAATGGCAGAGCCACGATGGGTGATTTCTATGGGATCTTGTGCTAATGGAGGAGGTTATTATTATTATTCCTACTCCATAGTGCGTGGCTGTGATCGAATTGTACCTGTTGATATTTACATACCAGGTTGTCCACCGACAGCTGAGGCATTGATTTATGGTATTTTGCAATTACACAAAAAAATTAAACGTACCAATACTATTGCTCGTTAATTTTGTAATAGTATTGATTCTTTCTCCCCATAAGAATGGGAATGATTTCGGTCATGAATAGACTGAGTCTAGCGGAACGTCTACGAAACCACTTCGAGGATATTTATACAGCGTGCATTCAGGATCGTGGACAATTTATTCTGACCATGCCGCGAGAACATTTGCTAGAGGTAGGGTATAAATTGCGTGATGAACCAGATCTCCGTTTCGACACGTTGATGGATCTCTGTGGAGTAGATTATCTTACCTACGGTGAAGGTTATTGGAAGGAAAAACGTTTTGCAGTTGTCTATCAGTTGTTATCAATTGTCCACAATGAACGGATACGTCTTAAAATTTTTGTGGAAGGCGATCCACCGATTGTTGATTCTGTAATAGATCTATGGCGATCTGCAGATTGGTTTGAACGCGAAGCATTCGACCTTTTTGGTATTGTCTTTGACGGGCATCCAGATCTACGTCGTATTCTCACTGATTATGGTTTTATTGGTTATCCCCTGCGAAAGGATTTTCCACTCGTTGGCAATGTGGAGATGCGTTACGATCCTGCTTGTGGTCGGGTTGTTTATCAACCAGTAACCATTGAACAACGTACCCTAGTACCCCGCGTTATTCGTAAAGACAACCGCTACGCGGTGACAAACGATGGGAATGCTGGGATGGATGAGGGAGATTAGTAATCCGCTATGGCAGAGATTAGAAATTACACATTGAATTTTGGGCCACAGCATCCAGCAGCGCATGGTGTTTTGCGTTTAGTACTAGAGCTTGATGGTGAGGTGGTACAACGAGCTGATCCCCACATCGGGTTACTTCATCGTGGAAGCGAGAAACTGGCTGAAAGCAGGACATTTAATCAAAATATTGGCTATATGTCACGCATGGACTATATGTCGATGTTATGCAATGAGCATGCCTATGTATTAGCGATAGAACGCTTGCTTGGTATTGAAGTGCCTATTCGTGCTCAATATATTCGAGTAATGTTTGACGAAATCACTCGCATTCTTAATCATTTACTCTTTCTCGGCACTCATGGCCTCGATATTGGGGCAATGACCATGTTTTTGTACTGTTTCCGCGAGCGTGAGGATTTGTTTGATTGTTATGAGGCAGTGTCTGGATCAAGGGTACATACCCAGTATTATCGTCCTGGTGGTGTGTATCGAGATTTGCCTAATACAATGTCTAAGTACCAACCGTCTAAATGGAATAGCCAGAAAGATCTTGAACGGCTTAATGCCAATCGACAAGGATCTCTTCTTGATTTTCTTTGGGATTTTACTGAACGGTTTCCTGGATATGTTGATGAATATGAAACTCTTCTCACCGAGAATCGCATTTGGAAACAGCGTACGGTAGGGATTGGTGTAGTTAGTCCAGAACGTGCGCTTCAATTGGGATTTTCTGGTCCGATGCTTCGAGGCTCTGGTGTTGAATGGGATTTACGTAAAAAACAACCATACGAGGTGTATGACCGTCTTGACTTCGATATTCCAGTGGGAGTCAATGGTGATTGTTACGATAGATATTTGGTTCGAGTTGAGGAAATCCGGCAGTCTAATCGAATTATTCGTCAATGTATTGAATGGTTACGTCATAATCCTGGTCAGGTGATAGTGGATAATCACAAGGTGGCTCCTCCTTCTCGGGAAAAGATGAAACATAATATGGAGTCACTCATTCATCACTTTAAACTTTTCTCTGAAGGATATTCGGTACCGGAAGGGGAAGTTTATGTTGCTATTGAACATCCCAAGGGTGAACTGGGGGTGTATCTGATTTCCGACGGAGCGAATAAGCCTTATCGATTCAGGGTTCGTGCATCCGGTTTTGCTCATTTGGCAGCAATGAACGAAATGGCGAGTGGTCATATGTTGGCGGATGTTGTTGCCATTGTTGGCACCATGGATATTGTGTTCGGGGAGGTCGATCGGTGAGTACCCAGCCCGAGGAAATGGTAAAAAAAATAGTTTTATCTCCAGCGGAACGCGAGGAGATTGAGCATTGGATAATTAAATATCCGCCTGAGCGCAGACAGTCAGCGGTCATGGCGGCGTTGCGGATTGTTCAAGACAATAATCATGGTTGGCTGTCACAAGCCCATTTAGAGGCAGTAGCAGCTTATTTAGAAATTCCGCTGATTGCTGTTCAAGAAGTAGCTTCTTTTTATTCAATGTATGAGTTAGCACCCATTGGTCGTCACAAAGTCTGCGTATGTACCAATATTTCTTGTATGTTACGAGGTTCGGACGAGGTGATTGCACATTTGAGCAAACGGCTTGGAATCAAGCCAGGCGAGACGACTACAGATGGGCGCTTTACGCTTAGGGAGGTAGAGTGCCTCGGTGCCTGCATTGGTGCGCCCATGATGCAGATCGGACGTCAGTATTATGAAAATCTGACTTCCGAGCGCATCGACCGGATCCTCGACAGTTTGGAATAGCGCCATGGCTGATACTTGTCGTACTGAGAATGATAATGTTTGTTTGACCACGTTAAGTTTTAATCCACCTTGGACGTTAGAAAATTATCGCAAGGTAGGTGGATATCAGGCGTGGGAAAAAATCTTACAAGAAAAAACACCAACCACGAAAATTATTGCCGAAATAAAAAAGAGTGTCTTGCGTGGAAGGGGAGGTGCAGGTTTCCCGACAGGAATTAAATGGAGTTTCATGCCTTCCAATGTTCAAGGGCAGAAATATATTGTTTGCAATTCCGATGAAGGCGAACCAGGTACTTGCAAGGATCGCGATATCTTACGTTATAACCCACATTCTGTTATTGAAGGAATGGCGATTGCTGGGTATACCATCGGTGCGACTGTTGGTTATAACTATATTCGGGGAGAATTTTGGGAGCCTTACGAGCGATTCGAGGCTGCCATTGCTGAAGCACATGCGGCGGGTTTATTGGGTCATAATATTGGTGGTTCGGGAATAGATTTTGATATTCATACGCATTTAGGAGCTGGAGCTTATATTTGCGGTGAGGAAACTGCGTTATTGGAATCGATAGAAGGAAAAAAGGGACAACCTCGATTTAAACCGCCTTTTCCAGCCAAATATGGTCTTTATGGTAAACCTACTACTATCAATAATGCTGAATCGTTGTCTTGTGTGCCCAGCATCGTGCGTAATGGTGGGAATTGGTTTAATGTATTGGGGGAGCCCATTTGCGGCGGTACCAAAATTTTTTGTATGTCAGGTCATGTAGCGCGGCCCGGTAATTACGAGGTATCTCTTGGAACACCATTTCTTGAATTACTTGCTATGGCCGGAGGGGTTTGGAAAGGACACAGACTTAAGGCGGTAATTCCGGGAGGGTCTTCGACTCCGGTGGTTCCCGCAGATATTATAAGGCGAGCTACCATGGATTATGGTGGTTTAGTGAGAGTAGGGTCTATGTTGGGGTCGGGAGCGGTCATTGTCATTGATGAAACGATGTGTATGGTGCGTTTATTGGCGCGTATTTCTCATTTTTACGCAGAGGAGTCGTGTGGCCAATGTACTCCCTGTCGAGAAGGTACCGGTTGGCTCGCACGTGTACTTCATAAGATTGAACATGGTGAGGGACGACCTGATGATTTGGATCTACTCGCTGATGTGGCGAGTAAAATTGAAGGTCGCACCATTTGTGCCCTCGGTGATGCTGCAGCGATGCCGGTAACTAGTTTTCTTAAGCATTTTCGAGCTGAATTTGAGTACCATATTAAACATAAAAAATGTATAGTCTAAAAATCCGCGATTAGCAAGGGCAAGTGATGGGGTTGCGATGTTAAACATCCAAATCAATGGCATTGATATCCAGGTTCCGCACGGAACCATGATTATTGATGCCGCCGAACATGCAGGAATTGTTATTCCGCGTTTCTGTTATCACAAGAAGCTCTCTACTGCCGCCAGCTGTCGGATGTGTTTGGTGGAAGTCGAGAAACAAGCTAAAGCGGTACCGGCTTGTGCTACTCCTGTGGGAGAGGGGATGAAAATTTATACTAAATCCCCAAAAGCTCTCGGTGCCCAACGTGGGGTAATGGAATTTTTGCTTATTAATCACCCATTGGACTGCCCAATCTGCGATCAGGGAGGAGAGTGTCCGTTGCAAGAAGCAGCCATGGGATTTGGTTCTACGGATTCACGTTATTCTTTTAGTAAACGAGTGGTACCTAATCCAAATTTCGGCCCATTGGTTGCGGCTGATATGACACGTTGTATTCATTGTACGCGTTGTCTGCGATTTACTAGAGAAATTGCGGGAGTAATGGATTTAGGTGCCATTAAACGTGGTGAACAGATGGCGATTACCACTTATGTGGGTCATCCTCTGACTTCAGAACTCTCTGGTAATCTTATTGATTTATGTCCTGTAGGTGCGTTGACATCTAAACCTGCACGATTTACTGCGCGTTCCTGGGAACTTCAGGAGCATTTCGCTATTGGCCCTCATGATTCTTTTGGTTCTCATTTGCGAGTGGATACTCGGAATGGGCAGGTTATGCGCGTGATTGCCCGTGAGTGCGAAGAAATCAATGAGACTTGGATTTCTGATCGTGATCGTTTTAGCTATCAAGGTTTATATGCTAGTGATCGGTTACAAGCTCCGCGAATCCGTGAAGAGGGAGTCTGGCGGACAGTGGATTGGTCGACTGCACTGGAATTTGTGGCAAAAGGCATCAATCAGATACGCGAAACTTATGGTTCTACCGCTTTGGGTGCCCTAATAGCTCCTACCGCTACATTAGAAGAAAGTTATCTAGTTCAAAAATTGATGAGGACCGCAGGTAGCCCTAATATTGATCATCGTTTGCGTCAAATTGATTTTTCGGATCAAGAGCATGATCCAGTTTTCCCATGGCTTGGTTGTTCAATTGTTGAGCTAGAACAGAAAAATGCTTTCTTGGTAATTGGTTCCCATGTACGTAAGGAACATCCTTTAGTTAATCATCGTCTGCGTAAGGCAATGTTCTGGGGGGGGGGGGCATACTATGTTTCTGGATGCAGTAACCCGTGATTATAATTATGCGCCGAGCGCAGTCATGGTTGCTGCTCCTACCCTTTGGTTACGGGAATTAGTGGCAATCGCAAAAGCCGCTCAATCTATCACTGAACGCATTGTATCTAAAGATCTTATTAGCTTATGGAAAGATGTGGAACCTGAGGTAGCTCATCAAATTACTGCAGAATATTTGGTAAAATCTTCATCTGCTATAATATTACTTGGGAATTTAGCACAATCTCACCCTCGTTTTGCTGAACTGCGAGCATTAGCCGGAATAATAGCGGATTTGACAGGAGCTTCTTTAGGTTATTTACCAGAGGGAGCGGGAACGGTTGGTGCTTGGTTGGCTGGTTGTGTTCCGCATCGTGGACCGGGTGGCAACTTAGTGGAAGTTGGACAAAATTGGCATAACATGGTGACTGGAGGTGTAAAGGGTTTATTGATTCTGGGCGCTGAACTTGATCACGACTGTGCCAATTCAGACGCAGCTGTGAAAGGTTTGCGGAATACAGATTTCGTAGTAAGTCTTTCGCCATGGAACAGTCGTGCTCAAGAGGATTACGCTGATGCTATTTTACCAGTCACTCCCTATGCTGAAACTTCGGGTACTTATGTCAACCTAGAAGGACGCTGGCAGGGTTTCCAAGGCGCTGCTACACCGTTAGGTGAAGCTCGGCCAGGATGGAAAGTATTACGGGTACTAGGTAATCTTCTTGATTTGAAGGGTTTTGATTATTTTTCATCGGAGCAAGTGTTAAGCGAAGTGAAAGAATTAATTGGTATTATTACTCCAAATAACTTTATGCCGTGGCGTATTCCACAAGAAATTAAGTCGAGTCAAAAAGGATTGACGCGATTTGGAGAGGTTCCTCCTTACGCAGGGGATGCTTTAGTACGACGAGCAAATGTATTACAAGCTACTCCTGATGGACAAATAGGAGTTGCTGCTCGAATTAATGCTACTACTGCGACACATCTTGGACTTGCAGATTTTATAATGGTAACTGTACACCAAGGTGAGAGCAAAGCAGATCTACCCCTAGTTATGGATAATCGAGTAGCGGAAGGTTGTGTATCGGTTCCATCGGCTGTACTTGAAACGGCTACATTAGGTGAGAATTTTGGAGATGTAAAATTAATTGCGGTGACCGCTACGCCAGATCGAATTATTATTTAATCATTTCTCAAATTACATCATCTCTGGATAGGCGAGACGTATGGAAATTCGAGATAATATAAAGAAATCTTAATGGGGGTTGGGTAGATGTATGATAATTTAATTTTAGTAATTTGGACCCTCATCAAAATAGTTGCGGTAATGGTGCCGTTGCTGACTGCAGTAGCATGGTTGCCCTATGCTGAACGTAAAATTATCGGCTATATGCAGGTACGCATTGGTCCTAATCGAGTGGGACCACGCGGCTGGTTGCAACCTATTGCAGATGCTCTGAAGTTGATGTTTAAAGAGATTACTATACCTGCGGGAGCCAATAAATTTTTGTTCTTGCTTGCTCCAGTGTTGACCATCGCTACTGCGTTAGGAGCTTGGGCAGTGATTCCCTTTTCGGATACATTAGTCGTATCTAACCTCAGTGCTGGTTTACTTTATATTCTTGCTGTCAGTTCAATGGGCGTATACGGTATCATCATCGCAGGTTGGGCTTCTAATTCGAAATATGCTTTTTTGGGATCCATCCGTTCCGCAGCTCAGATGGTATCTTATGAAATCGCTATGGGATTTTCTTTAGTTGGGGTAGTAATGGGAGCGAATAGTCTAAATCTTGGAGTTATCGTTAATGCTCAACAGGGAGGAATTTTAAATTGGTTTTTTGTTCCGATGGCACCATTGTTTGTAATTTATTTTCTCTCTGCGGTTGCGGAAACTAATCGTGCACCTTTTGATGTAGCAGAAGGTGAATCAGAAATTGTGGCTGGTTTTCATGTAGAATACTCAGGAATGGCCTTCGCAGTATTTTTTCTTGCGGAGTATGCAAATATGATTTTGGTCTCCATATTGGCTTCTCTAATGTTTCTTGGAGGATGGTTATCTCCTTTTGAAGGATTGCCTGTTATTGGAGAGCCTAGTATTTTATGGTTATTTATTAAGATTTCATTTTTTTTATTACTTTATTTATGGTTTCGAGCTACTTTTCCACGCTACCGTTACGATCAGATTATGCGATTGGGATGGAAAGTATTTATTCCAATTACTATTTTATGGATAATGCTAATTGGAATAATAATAGTTAATGGTTGGGCGTGGTGGAATGTATGAAATAAATTAACCAACATTTGAAACTCAATATTAATTTTAGCGCCTATGTATACTACAATTATTCGTTATTTAAAAAGTTTGTTTCTTTTGGAATTATTAGCTGGATTAGCTATAACAGGGAAATATTTATTTGGTCGTAAAATTACTGTTCAATATCCAGAATCACGCACACCATTATCTCCACGTTTTCGTGGATTACATGCCTTGCGTCGATATCCAAACGGTAAAGAACGCTGTATTGCATGTAAATTGTGTGAAGTAGTTTGTCCAGCTTTTGCTATTACCATTGAAGCAGAATCATGTGTTGATGGTAATCGACGTACTACTCGTTATGAAGTTGACTTATTTAAATGTATTTATTGTGGATTTTGTGAAGAATCTTGTCCTGTCGATTCGATAGTTGAAACTTCTGAGTTCGAATATATTTTTGAACGTTTCGGAGAACAAATTATTACTAAGCCGAAATTGTTGGAACTGGGTGACCGCTATGAACAATCTATCGCAGCGGATCGAATATTGGATGCTTGTTATCGTTAATGTGTGTTCCTAAAGCATAATGAAAAACGATAACTTTAAAAATTTTACTATCGAAGGGGACAGTAAAAAACCTTCTCCTATCCTCATTGTGTCTGAATAGGGCGTGCTTTTTGGAGACGTTGATGAAATCTTTTATTTTTTATATATTTTCAATCATTCTAATTTTATCCGCCAGTGCTGTAATTACGGTACGTAATTCAGTGACTGCGGCATTATTTTTAGTGCTTACTTTCGTGACTAGTGCTGGACTATGGATACTATTAGAGGCTGAATTTTTGGCCCTCACTTTAGTGATGGTATACGTGGGAGCAGTGATGGTGCTTTTTCTCTTTGTAATAATGATGATTAATATAACTATTGAACCATTAGGAAAAAATTTTGCTAAATATTTCCCTCTAGGTTTATTAGTAATGATTACTATGGTAGTAGAAATGTTTTTAGTACTTGGATCTCAATCTTTTGGTTTAGAAAAATTTTCCAATCCTATACCTCATACCGTGAACTATAATAATACTGCCGAATTAGGTGTGGTGCTTTATACCGATTATGTCTATCCCTTCGAGATTGCGGGAGTAATCTTATTGGTGGCGATTATCTCTGCGATTGCTCTAACCTTACGGCAACGTCCAAAAACAAAATATCAAGATGTTGCTCAACAGGTATCAGTATGTCGTGAAGATCGTATTCGTCTTGTGCGAATATCTGCAGCCGAAAATGTTCCTTAATTTACTGTGTCTGCGCGAATAAATTTTAAGTATTTTTTATCAAAAAGCAGAAAAGGAAAATCGGTATGATATCATTATCAAATTTTTTAATATTGAGTGTTCTATTATTTTGCATAGGAATCGGGGGAATATTATTGAGTCGAAAAAATTTAATTATTTTACTTATGTCCATTGAATTAATTCTACTTGCGGCGAATATGAATTTTGTGGCGTTTTCTCATTATTTAGGTAACACTGCTGGTCAAGTGTTTGTATTTTTTATATTAACCGTAGCAGCTGCTGAATCAGCGATTGGTTTGGCGATTTTAGTGGTAATGTTTCGTAATCGGCGGACTATAAATACTGACGATATCATTTCATTAAATGGATAATTAATAACTATTTTTTAATAATATCTATTTCTACTATTATTTTTATAGGAAATTTCCATGACCTTCGATATTTTTAACATTGTCACCGTTGGTCCCGAGATTATGATTCTTGGAGGAGCTTGCATTATTTTGATGATGGATGCATTTAGATCCACGCCTGAAGAAGAAAACGTTATTATTTATTGGTTTTCTTTAATTATTTTATTATCAGGATGTGGGATAATTATTATTAATTTGGGGAATAATATAGGATCTGCGCTGAATGGTCATTTTTTTAAAGATACTATGGGCGATTTGTTAAAAATTCTTACTTATTTTTCTGTATTTATTAGTTTTATTTATTCTCGTGTTCATGTAAAACGATGTAATTCATTAAGAGGAGAATTTTTTATACTTGGTTTATTCGCGGTGCTAGGAATGTCAGTAATGATTTCTGCAGGAAGTTTTATTACTCTATTTATGGGACTGGAACTATTAACGTTACCATTATATATAATGGCAATTTTTGATTATGACTCTGTATTAGTGAGCAAAATAGTAGTGGGATATTTTATAAGAGGTGGGATTTCCTCTGGTATATTGCTGTATGGTATGTCATTACTTTATGGCGTCACGGGGAGCCTTAATTTGATTCAAATTTCTAACATCGTGCAAAAATTATCGATGGAATCGACAGGTCAAAACCAGATTCTTTTAATTTTTGGTACAGTATTCATAATAATAGGAGTATCTTTCAAATTTGGTTCATTACCTATTAATATGTGGATTTCAAATATTTACCAAGATATTTCTTCTGTAGTAATTTTGTTTTTAAGTACAATTCCAAAACTTATTGTTTTTTCTATAATAGTACGTTTATTAGTAGGTACACTTGATCCTTTGATAAGGCAATGGCAACAGATTCTTATTGTCATAGCATTATTTTTCATAGTAGCAGCAAGTAGTTTTATGGTGCGTCGTCAACTTTTGGAGAAAAATTTTTCCGTAAATATGAAAAACCACATATCTCATCCAAGTCTTGGCTAGTTTTTATAACGCTATATCTTTTCAATTACTATATTTTTCAATCTTTTGTTAAAGGCATTAAAGAATGCGAATCGTTGTTACTGGTGGAGCTGGTTTTATCGGATCAGAGTTAGTGCGTCAATTTATTCAAGAAACTAAAGATGATGTCATCAATGTAGATAAACTTACCTATGCGGGTAATTTGGAATCTTTGCTAGATGTAGCAAGCAATTCTCGTTATTTTTTTGAGCAAGTGGATATTTGTGACGCGACAGCAATTGATCTAGTTTTTAGAAAATATCACCCTAATGCAGTTATCCATCTAGCAGCTGAATCACATGTAGACCGATCTATTGATGGGCCTGCGGCTTTTATACAGACTAATATAGTAGGAACGTATACTCTTTTAGAAAGAACTAGGTTCTATTGGAATAATCTTTCTAGTGAAGAAAAAATTACATTTCGTTTTTTACATGTTTCTACTGATGAAGTTTACGGTAGTTTAGGATTAACAAATTTTTTTAGAGAAGATACTCCTTACAAGCCTAATTCTCCATATTCTGCAAGTAAGGCTTCTGCCGATCATTTAGTGCGAGCTTGGTATCATACCTACGGTCTTCCTATTCTTATCACTAATTGTTCCAACAATTATGGTCCTTATCAATATCCAGAAAAATTAATTCCTCTGATTATTAATCGAGCTGTAGCAGGACAATCTTTACCTGTTTATGGTAAAGGAGAAAATGTTCGAGATTGGTTATATGTAGCTGATCATGCATGTGGTCTGCGTAGAGTATTAGAGCGAGGTCAGCCGGGTGAAACATATAATATTGGTGGACATAATGAACATACTAATATTGAGGTAGTACATACTATATGTGCTCTACTTGACGAAATACTTCCAAATTCTTTACACCGGCCTCATAAACATCTCATTAAATTTGTTACTGATCGTCCTGGACATGATTTACGTTATGCAGTTGATGCAGGAAAAATTGAACTTGAATTAGGATGGAAACCGTACAAAAATTTTACTACAGGACTACGTTCAACTATACAGTGGTATCTAGATCATCAAAGTTGGACTAAACGTATTATGTCTGGATCTTATCGATGTGAAAGAATGGGATTAATAAATTAATATAGATAATCTAAGTTGTCATCTATGCCATGAAGTCGTATTCCATTATATACATTGAAAAAAATATCATAATCATGGATAGGTGGTAGCTTGGATTAAATATTAATATTATTATAACTAATTAATAATAATTAATTATTGAATTTTTATATAGTTATCGAACATATTTGGGAAATATTATTCGCTTTCATTAAATAAAATAAGTCAATGCTCAAGTTTTCGCCTAAAAGCAAGGGTTTTGCATTTCATTGGAAAAAATAATCAAATTGCTACTTATCCATTTTTACAAAATTTTACATCGATAGTAACATTATTGTGGAATGCGGCTTCAGGAATATAGATGTCAACTTGGGTTAAATGAGACTTTAGAAAGTTTTATTTATGCACGATTCTAAACATTTATTTCCTATAAAACGAAGACGCGGTATCATCTTAGCTGGTGGTTCTGGTACCCGGCTTTATCCCCTAACACAGGGAGTAAGTAAACAACTTTTGCCAATTTACGATAAACCAATGGTGTATTATCCTCTATCAGTTTTAATGCTAGCAGGAATTCGTGATATTTTATTGATATCTACTCCTCAAGATCTTCCTCAGTTCGAACGTTTATTAGGAGATGGCAGTCAGTGGGGGTTATCTTTTTTTTACGCAGAGCAACCATGTCCTGATGGTTTAGCACAAGCTTTTATTATTGGAGCATCTTTTATTGGCAGTGCAGATACTTGCTTAGTACTAGGAGATAATATTTTTTATAGTCAAGGGTTAGTTAAAATACTCCAGGCAGCTAATTGTCGTTCTACGGGCGCAACTGTTTTTTGTTATCGGGTACGTGACCCAGAACGCTATGGTGTGGCTAATTTTGATAATCAAGGTAATATTATAGATTTAGAGGAGAAACCTAGACACCCAAAATCCAGCTACGCGGTAACAGGCTTGTATTTTTATGATAATGATGTGATTGATATAGCTAAAAATCTTACTCCTTCCCCACGAGGTGAATTAGAAATTACCGATGTCAATCGTGTATATCTCGGTCGTGGCCAACTCAATGTAGAATTTTTAGGACGAGGATCAGCGTGGTTGGATACAGGGACTCATGAATCTTTGATGCAGGCATCGAATTTCGTTGAAGTCGTAGAATCCCGCCAAGGATTAAAAATAGCTTGTCCTGAAGAGATTTCTTATCGAATGGGTTATATTAACGCAGAAAATTTAGAACGATTAGCACGACCACTACTAAATAGTGGTTATGGTCGGTATCTTATAGAATTATTGGAACGATAAATCACTACACAGCTAAAGCTAAGAGATTTATGGATAAAGCCTAGTTTATTTTGGTTACATTGCAACAAAATAAAAATTCATTAACTAGAAGCCCTTCTGTCTGTTGGCAGATAGGTAACTTCAGTTTCTGAAAGCGGTAGATGCAGACAGAACTACGCAGGTAGTACGAAATGATTTGTCGCAAGGTTCAAAATATCGAACCGAAGTTACGCTGCATATTGGCGACGGGGAAGATTGGTCGCAAGACTTGCGTCATTAGATCCGTAAGGGCTGACAGTCGGGAAAGACCGGCAACTTGGTCAAGAAAAAATTAAAATAACGATGCTTCCTCTCCATGGTTGAAGCCAAGGTTTTCGCTCTGAATTTGGATGACTATGATTTGGCGGAGAGGGCGGGATTCGAACCCGCGTGGGATGGTAAAATCCCCAACCGATTTCGAGTCGGTGCCGGTGTAGCCACTTCGGTACCTCTCCATGAAAAACAGTAGATCACAAGGTGACCAAGATGTATCATTCATGATGATTACAATCGAGTCAATACCTAAATACTTTTTAAGTAAAGTAATAAAAAAAATATTTTTTCCAAAAAACGCAAAAAATTTATATTTTTTTTATATTCCTTCCATTTTTTTTCTAGATATAAAATTATTATATAGAATAGTTATCATTGTGAGCTGGTTTGTTACAAATGATATCCATGCTACGCCAATTTATCAATCTATTGTTTCTGAATTAACAACAAATACAATTATTTATAAGGAGAATAATTACCTGGAGATGTATAATCGTACTATGCATGGTTTTAATCAATGGCTATTTTCATGGTTCGCGCCAGTAGGAAAAACAACCGATACAATTTTTTCTATGATACCTACTTCAATTAAGGCAGGTTCTGCTAATTTCATATCAAATTTGATCAATGAACCATTAACTATCGTAGCTAGTCTTTTAGGTGGGGATCAATATAATGTCTTGAATTCCGCTATTCGTTTTATTATGAATACTATTATTGGTTTTGGGGGAATTTTTGATGTTGCTAATCATTTTGGTTATCCACCTGATTATCGTGATTTAGGTTTAGCAATGTGTAAATATGGAGTACCAGCCGGTCCACATATCATAGTACCATTGGTTGGACCGAGAACTTTACGTGATGGTACATCAGATGTGGTTTTAGTTAATGCTTTATATTTAACAGTACTTGCCACTTTTTTTGGAACTTCATTAAATACTCGTGTTATTATTGGTATCATTTTAATGGAAACAATTGGCGATTTGGCTCTTGTTCGTCAAATGGATTCACTCGAAATAAATGAAATGAATGATCCTTATGAAATAGTAAGAGATCGCTATTTACGTTCGCGTGAAATTAAATGTTTAAAATAATAATACAATTCTTAATTTATTAATAATAACTTTTTGAAGTTTATGGTGCCTTATAAAAATTATTGATTACTGAATAAAATTATCCGTTAAGGATATAAAGTAATCCAATTTCACAGATTTATAGTCTTTGCGAGGTTAATATAAAGTACTTTTTAACTATCATTATTTGTTATTTATCAAAATTATCATTCTTGTGGGTTAAATAAGGATAATGCTATGGGAATTGTCCATGATGGTCGTTTATTTTTAGCTATTTTAGTTCCACTAATTGGTGCCGTAGTAATTATGGCAACTGGAAAACGTCCGAATGTTCGAGAAGCAAGCTCCTTTATAGCTGCTGTTATTTTATTCGGTATTGTTGCTTCGCTCGTTTCTACAGTAGGCTCAGGAAAAATACTTCACTTTACTTTATTTGAGTTATTACCTGGCGTAAGTGTATCATTACGTGCAGATTCACTTTCGATGATGTTTGCTCTAGCAGCATCGTTTTTGTGGATTCTTACGGTATTTTATGCAGCAGGTTATATGCGAGGTTTGAATGAGCATGCACAAACCAGATTTAGTACCTGTTTTGCATTAGCTCTCTTTGGTGCCATTGGCTGTGCTTTTTCAGATAATTTATTTACACTCTATCTATTTTACGAAATAGTTAGTGTAACAACTTATCCGCTTGTAGCCCATCATCAGGATGAAGAAGGTTATGAAGGCGCTAAAAAATATATGATTTATCTTACGACTACCGCCAAGGGGTTAATTTTTCCAGCCATGGTATTGTTATACGTGCTATCAGGAACTCTTGATTTTTCGCATAATATTCAATCAGGAATTCTTCCGACTGATATTCATGATAATATTGTTATCACGCTTTATGTCTTATGCTTATTAGGTTTCGCTAAAAATGGTATTATGCCGTTCCATCATTGGTTACCAGGAGCTATGGTGGCACCAACGCCTGTGAGCGCATTGTTGCATGCAGTAGCTGTGGTAAAGGTCGGTGTATTCTCAACGGTACGGGTAATGCTTTATATCTTTGGCATACAACGTATGCATGACCTTAATCTTGGTTTATTAACCGCTTATTTTGTTTCTTTTACTATTATTGTTGCATCTGTTATTGCGTTAAGCAAGGATAATTTAAAATTACGACTTGCTTATTCAACAGTTAGCCAACTTTCCTATGTTATTCTTGGTGTTGCGCTACTTACTCCTAAAGGGATTGAGGGTAGTCTTTTTCACATTGTTAATCATGCCTTTTCAAAGATTACGTTGTTTTTTTGTGCGGGTGCGATTTATGTAGCAACACATAAAAAGAATATTTCTGAAATGAGCGGTCTTGGTCGCACAATGCCATTTACTTTTGGTGCATTTGCTATTGCAGCTTTAAGTATGATTGGAGTGCCACCAGTTGGAGGATTTATTTCGAAGTGGTATTTATTGTTAGGTGCATTGGATGCGCAATCAATAGTAATTATTGGTATATTGCTTACTAGCACATTATTGAACGCTGCTTATTTTGTTCCTGTGATATATCAGGCTTTTTTTGGAAAAGTATCTGAATCCGATATCCACCATAATTTTCATGAAGCACACCCTGCTATGGTTATTCCTTTGTTTACAACAGCAGTGATTTCGGTACTGATTGGATTTTATCCTAATTTATTTATGGGTTTTGCTAAAGCATTATTTCCAGTACTATAATGTAATTTATTTTTCATACTACAAATCATATTTTTTGATGCTCCACGATGAATCCTCCTACTAACATTGAAATAATCCCATTTTTAAGTGTGCTTATATTTGCGCCACTCGGGGCAGTAGTAGTTATGCTATTTTTACGAAATGAAGATACGCAACGCTGGTGGACATTATTTTTTACGTTCATAATGGCAGTGTTTTCTCTACCATTATATTGGAAATTTGACACTTCCACAGCTGCTTTTCAGTTCATTGAAAACGTTCCATGGATCCCATCGCTTAAAGTCGATTACACAGTCGGTGTAGATGGTATTAGTCTGTTACTTGTTTTATTGACGACTTTTATTATGCCATTGAGTGTATTGTGTTCATGGCGCTATATTCAAAAACGAATAAAAGAATTTATGATTTTTTTACTAATCATGGAGAGTGCCATGATTGGTATATTTTGTGCATTAAATTTTATTTTATTTTTCATTTTTTGGGAGGCCATGCTTATTCCAATGGCGCTTCTAATTGGTATTTGGGGTGGGCCACGCAAGATATATGCGGCGATTAAATTTTTTGTTTATACCTTAGCTGGTTCTATATTTTTGTTAATTGCTATCATTGCTCTTTATGTAAAGACGGGTACATTTTACATACCTGATCTTATGGGGAAACCTTACGAAGAAATGTTCCAAATTTGGATATTTCTTGCGTTCGCGATTTCATTCGCTGTTAAAATACCAATGTTTCCCTTCCATACATGGCTGCCAGCTGCGCATGTAGAAGCTCCTACCGCTGGGAGTGTCATTCTTGCTAGTATATTACTGAAAATGGGTACTTATGGCTTTTTACGGTTTTGTTTGCCCATTACTCCTGATGCAACACATTATTTTACACCGTGGTTTATTGGGTTTTCGGTAATTTCAATTGTTTATGGTGGATTTGCTGCGCTTGCACAAACTGATCTAAAAAAACTTGTCGCATATTCAAGTGTAGGTCATATGGGATTTGCTACACTCGGTATTTTTGTGCTTAATCAATCTGGTATTGAAGGTTCATTGTTAGTTATGATTAATCATGGTATCACAACTGGAGCACTATTTATTGCAGTTGGAATTATCTATGAACGCCTACATACCCGTGAACTTAATAAGACTGCTGGTCTTGGTAAATTCATGCCTATTTTTGCAGGATTTTTTGGTTTATTTACATTATCTTCTCTGGCCTTTCCTGGGACGAATAGTTTTATTGGTGAATTTCTAGTTATGACTGGCAGCTTCAAGTGGGCAATGCTTGTAGGGCAAGCTTGGGCGATAATCTTAATGATATTTACAGTTCTAGGTGTTGTTTTAGCGGCTGCTTATAATTTTCGTATGCTTCAACGTGTAGCCTATGGGGGAACGCATAATCCAGATCATACCGGGATTAAAGATTTAGGACTAAGGGAAATTTTAACATTGATACCATTACTTATATTTATCATCTGGATCGGACTTAACCCAAAACCATTTACTAGTATATTTCATGTCAGCGTTGAAAATTTGCTAAAACAAGTAGAGAGTTCTTCGATCTATACTTTTAATAGACTACCTATAATTTCTAAGTTGAAGAACATAGAATGATGTATAATTTTGATTATTAAAAAATAATTTTCATTGTAATTTTCACACAAAAGCTGTTTCGTAAATATCTAAATTTATTTTTTTATGATGTGAGCATTAGTTATGATTCCATTTCCTGAAATTTCATTGTTAATAGCGGCTTGCACAGTTCCCGTATTAGATATTTTTTTACCAAAAAATCGGAGTTGGGTTGTTTATTTAGTAACCCAAACAGGCTTGCTAGCGGCTTTTTTGAGTGTATCTTTATTTGCGGATTTTGATCGTCATTTATTATTTTCAGACGCTTATGTTCGAGATACTTTAAGCGATAGTTCAAAAGTTTTTTTGTTCATTGGTGTGGCGCTATCTTTAGTACATGCAAAAAGATATTTAGAACTCCAAGGATTATTTAGTGGTGAATATCAGTCATTAACTCTGTTCGCCGTACTTGGAATGAGTATCCTTATTTCGGCACATAATTTTCTCACACTTTACTTAGGACTCGAACTATTGGCATTATCATTATACGCACTGTCAGCCTTAAATAAGGATTCTTTAATTGCTACCGAGGCTGCCATAAAATATTTTATTTTTGGTGCGTTAGCATCTGGAGTTCTTCTTTATGGAATGTCAATTCTTTACGGAGTTACAGGAACTTTGGACTTAGCTCAGATTGCACGATTACTTCATCAACAATCAGATAATAAAATATTGCTTTTAGCAACAATATTTGTAGTTGCAGGTGTTGTATTTAAATTTGGTGCTGTACCATTTCATGCGTGGGTACCTGATGTTTATCAAGGCACACCTACCGCAGTGCCTCAATTAATTGGTGGTGCTCCAAAAATTGCCGCATTGGTAATGGCTATTCGAATTTTAGGTGAAGGTTTAGGGTCACATCAGCTCATGCTACATTGGCAAACAATTTTAGGAGTATCAATAGTAGCTTCAGTAGCATTTGGTAATTTGGTTGCCTTAGTTCAAATAAATTTCAAACGTATGCTTGCTTATTCTGCAATAGCAAGTGCTGGATTTATTCTTTTGGGAATTTTACCCGGAACTCAAAAAGGATATGGTGTAGCTCTTTTTTATGCAATTACTTATGCTTTAACAGTAATTCCCGCTTTTGGTTTATTAATGATACTCAATAGAAAAGATGGTTTTGATCCAGAAATGCTTGACGATTTTAAGGGCCTCAGTATTCGCTCTCCGTGGTATGCAGGTATGATGTTGTTGATTATGTTTTCCATGGCAGGCATCCCACCATTAGTAGGATTTATTGCTAAATTTGCCATACTTCAAGAAGCCTTAACTAAAGGATTCTTGATAGTTTCGATAATTACTGTGTTTTTTTCTGTTATCGGAGTGTATTACTATCTGAGAGTTATTAGATTAATGTATTTCGATGAAGTAATAGATCATACTCCTATTAACGCGAGCTATGATGTAAAAGTTGCTATAAGCCTTAATGCTTTATTACTATTAATAGTTGGCATGTTTCCAACAAGTTTAATTTCCTATTGCATTAAAGCTGTTGGTTTGCAGATTTAAATTAAAAAATGATGTCACGAGCAATCGTTGCTCGTATGCAAACAATAAATATATTTGCCCGTGACCAGAATCTCAGTTTCTGTAAATTACCCCACGCATAAATGCGGGGTCTTTAATGGAATAAAGCCTGGTTTACCAGCCTAAGTCCGAGAAATAGGACGCCGTTGCAACGAAGTAAAAGACTCACCCTAGGGCGCTTCCTCAACTCTAGGCTCTGAAAGTGGCAGATGCAGACAATCTCAGGGGTAAGAGCGAAACGGTTTGTCGCTTGGATTCAAAGTATCGAATCCAAGCTGCGTTGCAACATTGGCGAGGGGGGGGGCGACGGAATTAAAAATCCGTCCGTCACTAGGCCCTTAGAGCCTGCTCATAATCTTTTCAACAGCAGGTATAAAAAAGCCAAATCGACCATTTGCAGACTGTTGTTCAGTAGCCGCTCGCAGTTCTTCCAAAGGCGGCGGCATTTTTCCAACCAGCCAAAGGAACGCTCAACGATCCAACGCTTCGGCAGAACCACGAAGGAGTGGAGTTCGTTGCGTTTGACTACTTCCACGACAGCGTTGGGAATAATCGTCGCCACCCCTTGGGCGAACGGCTCCCCAGTGTAGCCGCTATCGACCAACACCATCTTCACTTCGGATACGTCTTCCGGGCTGCAAGACAGTGCCAGCAAGGCGCCTTGACGGTCAGTTACATTCGCTGTGGTGATGGCAATAGAATGAGGGAACCCATTGGTATCCACGGCAATGTGACGTTTGATACCAGACACCTTCTTGCCCGCATCGTAACCCTTTTCCTCTGCGGTATCCGTGTTCTTCACACTCTGCGCATCGGCAATTAGGAGCGAGGTCTTCTCCGTGCGACCATCGGCCAACCGTGCAGCAACGACCTGCTCCCGCAACAGGTTTTCCAGCAGGCTAGGCTGGTCAGCAAATGGCTTCGCGCCCCATTGGCGGAAGTATGTGTAGACCGTGTGGAAGGGTGGGTAGTCCTTTGGCAGCATTCGCCACTGGCAGCCACTTTTCAGCACGTATAGTATTGCGCAAAAAATATCGTACAAATCCAATATCCTCGGCTTTGTCACACGCCGGAAGCCCTCTAGCTTCGGACGGATGGCTTCAAATTGCTCACGGGTAATATCGCTGGGGTAAGTAGTACGCTCTTTCATCAGCGCTCCATCAGAAAATTTTTGTGTAACACGACAAAAGATTATGAGCAGGCTCTTAGAGCCTGCTCATAATCTTTTCAACAGCAGGTATAAAAAAGCCAAATCGACCATTTGCAGACTGTTGTTCAGTAGCCGCTCGCAGTTCTTCCAAAGGCGGCGGCATTTTTCCAACCAGCCAAAGGAACGCTCAACGATCCAACGCTTCGGCAGAACCACGAAGGAGTGGAGTTCGTTGCGTTTGACTACTTCCACGACAGCGTTGGGAATAATCGTCGCCACCCCTTGGGCGAACGGCTCCCCAGTGTAGCCGCTATCGACCAACACCATCTTCACTTCGGATACGTCTTCCGGGCTGCAAGACAGTGCCAGCAAGGCGCCTTGACGGTCAGTTACATTCGCTGTGGTGATGGCAATAGAATGAGGGAACCCATTGGTATCCACGGCAATGTGACGTTTGATACCAGACACCTTCTTGCCCGCATCGTAACCCTTTTCCTCTGCGGTATCCGTGTTCTTCACACTCTGCGCATCGGCAATTAGGAGCGAGGTCTTCTCCGTGCGACCATCGGCCAACCGTGCAGCAACGACCTGCTCCCGCAACAGGTAGGCTAGGCTGGTCAGCAAATGGCTTCGCGCCCCATTGGCGGAAGTATGTGTAGACCGTGTGGAAGGGTGGGTAGTCCTTTGGCAGCATTCGCCACTGGCAGCCACTTTTCAGCACGTATAGTATTGCGCAAAAAATATCGTACAAATCCAATATCCTCGGCTTTGTCACACGCCGGAAGCCCTCTAGCTTCGGACGGATGGCTTCAAATTGCTCACGGGTAATATCGCTGGGGTAAGTAGTACGCTCTTTCATCAGCGCTCCTTCAGAAAATTTTTGTGTAACACGACAAAAGATTATGAGCAGGCTCTTACGGGCATTCCGTCTTTAATTAGGCGGTGGCAGCCGGGAAAGACCGGCAACTTCTACTTCAAAATCAAAGTCAACTAACAGGAGGACGGCGCTTCCTCACCATGGCTCAAGCCAGGGGTTTCCGCGCCGGAAATGCTGGATGAAAGTTGATTATGGCCACATGTAGGGCACGCTGGATCTCGCAATACACGTAAAACACGCCATTCCACGGTCAGTGCATCCAACAATAACAGGCGCCCGATAAGGGGTTGTCCTATTCCCGTAAGGATTTTTAGAGCCTCCGTTGCTTGCACACTGCCCACGATACCTGCCAACGGTGCGAGAATTCCTTGGTGGGTGCAAGTTTCGCCTGGTGTTTCATCATTCGGGTAAAGGCATTGATAGCACGGCGCCACGCTCCGATGGAAAAATACCGCAACCTGACCGTTAAACCCCATCGCTGCCCCCGAAACTAACGGCTTGCTGGTAACGAAGCAAGCACGATTCAGTAAAAAGCGCGTTTCGAAGTTATCGCAGGCATCCACTACCAAGTCATGATGGTTCACTACCTCAATTAATTTCATGCCATCCAAAGCGTGAGGAATAACTATGACTTCCACTTCCGGATTGAGGGCCAACAACGCATCGCGAGCTGAGTCTACTTTCAGACGACCCACGTCTGCGGTGCGGTGGGCAATTTGACGCTGCAAATTGGAAAGATCCACCTGATCGTAATCAGAGAGGGTGAGATGCCCCACGCCAGCAGCGGCCAGGTACATGGCTACCGCAGACCCCAGTCCACCGATTCCGATGATTAGCACTCGTGCGTTGATTAAACGTTGTTGTCCGATCTCGCCCAGGGCAGGTAACAAAATTTGGCGTCGATATCGGGCATATTGAACTTCATTCATAAATCCTCGGCGTGAACATACATCGATCCTGAAGAGTCGATGGAGGACACGATATTTTTTAGCTTAGATTGGTCAAGCTGGGACTTATCAGTGTTACTTCAAAGAGCCACCTCTCGATCCCGCAGAGGTCGAGAGGTTGTTGACAAGACTATCTATTTAATGCTCAACAACATGATAATACTGAACACCATGATGAAGAGCGCGACAGTTTCGATGATGCCAAGTATTGTGAGGTTGTTGGTGAAACCGGTATTGGTCTCGGCAAAAGCGTCGCAGCAGCCGGCAGCGGCGACTCCTTGCATCCAAGCGGAGATGCCCATACCAATTCCGGCGACGATGCCACCCACAAAAAAGAACGGCCAATTGGCGGCCATGGTGATGGCGGTAACCAAAAGGGAGGCAGCATCGGCGCTGTTTTGGGCGGCAGCGGTCGCTGCTGCCTGCGCGGCGGCAATGACCTTTTGCGCCTTGCCGTTCATCAACAGCATAATGATCATGCCGTAAATGGTCTGCGACAAAGGCGCGCCAACAAAAACTACGAGTTGAAAGGGTGCTGGTTTTTTTTGAAGATAACAGCGTTTCCAGGCACCAACTGCGGCGGAGCCAGCGACGCCAGCTCCGAGACCCGATCCAACGGCGGACAGCGCCATCATAGAGATAGCTCCGGCTTGAATGAGAGCGGCACCAGTTTCTGGGTTCATTGCAAAATCCTCTAGATGAATATTTACGGTTGGTTAGATTGCTGCATTGCGGGGGAAGGGAGGTTGCTTGCTTTCATTGACTCGCTTCAACAGACACCCGCCGACGGGCAAAAGCCCGAAAGGGCTGCCCGCCCCACTCAACGCCAATATGGCCTGAAAATTCGAGCGTGTTCAAGCGAATGCCATGTACCAGGACGCTAAGGCTACTCAACGCCATGTTCAGCGTGTGCCCGAATACAATAATAAGTATACCAACCAAGAAACCCAGGATGCCGCCTTCAAACATTCCACCCATCATATTGAAGCTGTTGGCGACATAAGCCCCGGAAAGCCCGACGGCGAAAAGGCGAATGTAGCTGAGTAGATCGCCAAACGAACTAATCGCGCCTCCGCTAGGATTGATCAGGGTGATAATGCCAGAAATTATCGTCTTGAGCAGGTTGCGGGAAGGCGCGGTGAAACATAACACTAACCCACCGCCAATGCCGTAGAGCCAAAACATTGCTTCCGGAGCAGGCTGGTCAGCGACCAATTGGGATGCAAGAAAAAAATTTCCCCAAATCACCAGCGTCCAACCGAACTGTGCCAAGCAGGTAAGCGAGTTCATCGTCACCAACCCTTTCCAAATATGGGCAATGCTCAGGTGGATGGCACCCAGTAGAAAGCAGAGCCACTGGATATTCCGCATCTCTTGAAACCAAGGAATGCCGCGCATGACTGACGGCAGGATGGAACGATCCTCAATACCAAACCACGAGCCATTGAGTACGCCCCAAATCGTGGCAGCCTGGCTGAGAATGAGAATTAGCTTGAGCGCGGGGCGCTGACTGACCGAAACTTTGCTTAAACCGATGAGGGCGACGGTCGAAAAAATTACACCATAGGCAGCGTCACCAATGATCATGGCAAAGAAAATAATGAAAAATCCTGTAAACCATGAGGTAATATCAAATTCTCGATAGCCGGGAAGGATACCAATGAACTCAAATAGCGGCATGGCGAACTTGAGCCAGTTCGGCATGGTAAGAAATGTCGGGGTATCCTGATCATCGTCAGTCGGCTCCTCAATACGCAAAGCCCAGCCATGGGTATCGGCAGCAACGCGTAGTTCGACTTCACGGCGGGCGAGGATATAGCCTGAGAGATGCAGCAGACGACCGTCTTGAGAAAGACTATCCCGGGCCTGAAAAAAATCAAATCGTTCATGGCGGCCATGAAGCGCGGCTTCTAGGGTAGCATTCCGAGCGCCAAGTTGTGCGAGTTGTATATCGAATTGCGCGACTTGGACAGCAAGATCGGCAGCAACACGGCGTAATTCGGAAATGGATTTTGTTGGCAGATGAATTTCAGGTAGTTCAACACTGACGGGATGAGGACTGATAACAACAAAATAAATAGTCGTCTGGTTGGTGGCGATGATCTGGATCACGGTTTCGACGGAAAGTCGCTCGGGAACCGTACCTGCGCAAAGATAAATATGCAAGCCCGCAGCGTGCGAACGGTGGATGAGGTCAAGATCGAAGTCGCCCCAGGGAGCTAGCTCGGCAAGCTGGAGGTTGATTTGGTCACGCTCAGCGACGCAGACTTGGCGTTCGGCGAGGATGGTTTCGACGCGATGGGCGAATTGCTCAACGGACTCAAGGTCGGGCGTAACGAGGACGGACGTGGTAGCCAGCTCGCGGACATTAAGAATGGTAGCCTGTAATTGTTCCATTGCACTCGCGGCGGCGGCCTGCTCAGGAGATTCGCCGTGGCTGATCTGTAAATGGATGATGGCTAGATCACGTAGGTGTTCTAGGGTTTTATCGCGGTCATGATCTAGGGTAACGAGGGTAATTTTTTTTAACGGTTCAATCATCCAAATTCGACGCAAAAACGTTGGCTGTAGCCATGAAGCGCCGTCCTCCTGTTTTTTTGAAGTTTAAGAGTTACGCAGTTGCCATTGGTAAGGTATAAAGAGGTTCGATTAAATAATCTCGAGCTGCATTTCGTACAATACGAGCTTTAGCTTCTAATTCACTAATCTCTGTACGAAAGAAAAATCGTTCCAGACGTATGAAAGCTTGAATTGCGAACCCAATATGATTTCGTTGAACGCGAGAGCCGCGAGCCTAGCAACGTTCAACGCCACAAGTCTGTTTAAGGTTGCGATGATAAACCTCTATCATCCAACCGCGTTCAGCTAGACTTTGGCGCTTTATATCCGACATGGAAAGGTTATTGGTGGCCTAGTATTCCATGTCGCCGTTTGTTGCGATAATCTGAAACGCTCCAATCAAATCAAAACCTTTTAAGGATACGACTTGCCCTCTTGGCAAAAGATTCACCGTATTAATCGCACGATTTTTAGTGTGATCAGGATTGATTTGGCGATTACCCTTCAATTTGCTTAACCAAGTTCATCATAAATCACTGATTAACTTGATTTTTTAAACTACTATATCAACTGTCGAAAAACGGCAGAGGGTGTGAATCCGAGTGTCTTAGCGGTTTCCAACATCGCTCGGAAATGAGTGTTTTTGGTCAAATTATCCGATGCCTTATTATAAATTCGATAATCACAATGAATGTAACTATCCCCGTCCGTCCATAATAATATTACTAAATTAATTCAATTCTCAACGGCATGGTATTTCCCTGACCAATGCTTAGTTACCAAATCAATTTTACGCGACCATGGTTTGTCAAGCGTAGAATCATCAATCATCAAAATTTCGGTTGTTTTATCAAAAAACGATTCAACCTCTTTCCATAATACATCCGTATTCGGCTCCTCTCGGTATAAAATCCGGGTAAACGCGTCATGCGCGGGGGGTGCATCAATTATCGGAGATACCTTTGCTGCCTCCGAACAAGAATTAAGAGCGCGGCGTCGTGATCAAAAACTGAATGTAATTTTCAGCGGTGCATTTAGATGGGTTCATTGTTGTATTCTAACACAATTTTCTTTCAACTGCGTAACTCCTACTAAAGTTAAGGATAGCGCGACGCCCGCTAAATCGAAACCACCAAGACGGTGCGGACAACCAACATCTGCCGCCAACCGCCTCCCGTCGGGATCGAGAGGTTTCTATGCAGAGGATTTATGAATTTAAATGATATTGGTATTCGTTGTGATTATTTTTTACCTATGACAGATGGCTCCCCTGAATTACAACGAGATATTTTTTTGGGCATTCGTGGGAGTCAGATCGCTGAAATTAAGCCCTGGAATCCACAGACTTGCCAAGCCAGGACCTGGGTTCAGGCGCGGAGGAAAGTCGTCCTCCCCGGACTCATCAATGGCCACACGCACTTGGCGATGAGTCTGTTTCGCGGTCTGGCGGATGACCACCCGTTTGCGCAATGGCTTCATGAAACAATTCTCCCTCTCGAAGCGGCACTTGTAAACGCTGAGTTCGTCCGAGTGGGAACGAGTCTGGCGGCGCTAGAGTGCATTCGAATGGGCGTCACGACCGTGAATGAGATGTACTTTTACACGGACGTAGTGGCTAATGTTTTAAGCGCAGCTGGATTGCGCGGTTTTGTTGGCGAAGCGGTAACGGATTTTCCGTCCCCTGCGGATCGTGAAAATAACGGTGCCCGCTACCGAATCATGGAGCAAATTCATGAAAAATATTCTACTCACGAGCGCATTCAGCCTTCCATTGGCCCTCATGCGAGTTATACCTGTAGCGATGCAACTATTTTAAAAGCAAGGGATTTTGCATATAAAAAGAACTTGCTGATCCATATCCATGTTTCCGAGACCCAGGAAGAAGTCCAGTCCTGCCTAAAATCTTATGGTAAAACCCCAGTGCAGCGCTTGCGGGATCTTGGTCTCATGGCGGGAAAAACGGTCTTCGCCCATGGCGTGCATCTTTCCGCAACAGATATTGATTGCATTGCCGAGACCGCAACTGCCGTGATTTACAACCCCGAAAGCAATATGAAACTAAGCTCAGGTGTAGCACCAATTCATCAACTACTCGAGCGTGGAATCCGTGTCGGCATTGGAACCGATGGCGCGGCCAGCAACAATGATCTCTCTCTTTTTCGGGAAATGGACACGGGCGCTAAGCTTCAAAAACTCAGCCAAGGGAACAACACCGCCATGACTGCAGCGGACGCACTCCGCCTGGCGACCATCGGCGGCGCTCGCGCCTTGGGGATCGATCAACGGGTTGGAAGCCTGGAGGTTGGCAAGCTCGCGGATGTCATCGTGGTGGATCTCAACTATCCCCATCTGCAACCTGTGCATAACATTGCAAGCCTGCTCGTTTATTCCGCTAGTGGCCTTGAAGTCGATACCGTGATCTGCCACGGCACAATTATCCTTGACAATGGACAGTACCAAACAATGGACGCCCAAAAAATCATCACGGAAGCCGCCTACTTTCAGGAGCGAATTCAGGAAAAACTTAGTGCATGATCACATCAAAGCGAGTCATAGATGGCAAGTAACCCCTACGATTCAAGCTATTGCGTAGCGATAGCGGAGCAGGCTGGTTGACGGCAGATTTTGGTTGTTCGCTCCGTCGGTGCGTTGCGATTTAGCAGGCGTCGCTCTACCATTACTTTGAGGTTTAAGGGATGTACGGTTCTGTCAAGAAGATCCGTCAAGAACCCCACGCCTATTGGTGAAGAGCAGGTAAATCCCGCCAGGCAATTTTGATTCTTAAAAGCCTGTTGAGTTCTACGCTTAAAAGCGAAAGCGGATATCGCAATAAAATCTTTGGCGTGGAAACTCCTCGTCCCGAAGGGTCGAGGGGAGAGAAAACGCTGCCTTTGGTGTTGGAACCAACAGCTAGCTAAAAATAGATGCCGGTCTTTCCCGGCGGCCAGCCCTTACGCGGCCTAAGTGACGCACATCTTGCGGTGTGGCTGCTCCCCGCGCCAAAGTTGCAACGCAGCTTCCACCATCGATCCTGAAGGGTCGATGAGTTCTTGACTATTACTGATAATCGAGTCTTGAACGACAATCCAGCGGATTGGTAACTCAAAATTTAATACTAGTTGACATCGGATTGAAATGTATATTCATTTTACAACTTTCCTAGACATTCGCCGCTGCTTACCCACGGTGTGTATCTTTTTTGTCTTCATCATGGCTCCGTTCGCGGCTGCTAATGATTGGAGCCGGGTTACTCACCCCAGTAAGACTTCACCGGAAGTTATCGGTGGACCAGCTGCGGGCTGTGTCGGTGGCGCTGCGACCCTGCCTTCCGAAGGTATTGGCTATCAGACGATGCGACTTTCACGCCATCGCGTCTATGGTCACCCTTCTTTAATTCATTTTATTCGTACACTCGGAATGAATATGGAAAATCAACATCTTGGAGTAATTTTAGTTGGCGACCTTGGTCAACCGCGTGGTGGTCCTACGGCTTCCCTCCATCGCAGCCATCAAAATGGTTTGGATGTGGATCTCTGGTATTGGCTACCTGAAAAAGCGAAGAAACAGCGGTTGAATCAGGACGAGGTAGAGAATCTATCCGCTCCCTCAATGTTGACCAGGAATCACCTCGCGGTGGATCCGGCGCGCTGGACAGCAGCTCAAGTGGAAATGTTGCGTCTGGCGGCGGCTCCCGATGAGGTAGATCGCATTTTCGTTCATCCCGTGATCAAAAAAACTCTTTGCGATCAAGAAGAAGATCGCGACTGGTTGCGCAAGATTCGTCCGTGGTGGAATCATGATGATCACCTGCATGTGCGGCTACGATGCCCGCCACAGAATGAGAGTTGCATTTCCCAAAAATCGCTTCCGCCGGGTGATGGCTGTGACGCGGATCTGGAGTGGTGGCTGGACGCTGTCGCCAAGCCACCCGCAAAGACCACGCCCAAGCCCAAACCCCCTACCCCGGTACTGCCCAGTGCCTGCGACGCGGTGATCGAGGCACCTTGAGTCAACCATCATGACCATACCGTCGGTGGAAGAAGAGCAAGGCATCCTCAATAAAACCCAACGGGCTGCCGAGCGGGGAGAAGTTTGGGGCCAATTCAACCTTGGCCTCGCCTACTATTATGGACGCGGTGTTGCTGAGGATTTCGCCACAGCAGTTCACTGGTTCGGCCTGGCTGCGGCACGAGAAGATGCGGATGCCCAGTTTTACCTCGCCTTCATGAATGCCTACGGCCAAGGTGTGGCGCGCAACTACGCCGAGGCGGTCAAATGGTTTCGTCATGCCGCTGAACAGGGCCATACCGAAGCCCAATATCACCTGGCCTATTTATATCTGCATGGCTTGGGCGCTGCCAAAGACGAGGTGGATGCCCTCAAGTGGTTCCGGCGCTCGGCAGAACAAGGTTTTGCCGAGGCACAGTACCAACTTGCCCTGCTTTACCAGGCCGGGCTTGGAACCACGCGCGACCGCAACGAAGCCTCGCGCTGGCTCCAGCAGGCGGCGCAACGCGGTCATACCGAGGCCGCCTATCGGCTGGGTGAGATGTTCTTGAGTGGCCAAGGAGTATCCAGGAATGCTGGCGAGGCACTCGCCTGGTTTCGACAAGCAGGCACGGCAGGCCATACTCAAGCCCAGCTTCAACTTGGTTTGATGTATGTTGCCGGTCAAGGCACCGTTTCCAACGCCACTGAGGCGGCGAACTGGTTCACCCGTGCGTCTGAACGTGGCAACGCCGAGGCTTCCTATCGCTTGGGGATGATGTATCTCAATGGGAATGGCGTGGAGGAAGACCCACGCCTTGCCTTACACTGGCTTCAGGCTGCTACTCTATCAGGTCACGCCGGCGCTCAGTATGAACTCGGTGCGCTTTACGCTGCGGGTCATAAGGTGACCAAGAATGAACAGGAAGCCGTCAAATGGTTTGGCCTAGCCGCTGAACAGGCATTGCCATCCGCTCAGTACGAACTCGGTGTTCGCTTGCTGGAAGGCCAGGGAGTGAACGCCGACCCTATCGCAGCGGTGCGTTGGTTGCACCAGGCGGCAAGTCAGGGCATCACCGATGCCCAGTATCAGATGGGACGGCTCTATCACCATGGCCGTGGTGTAGTTCAAGATCTGCGAGAAGCTCAGGAGTGGTATCAGAAAGCAGCCAGCGCCGACCACGTCGAGTCTCAATATGTGCTGGGTCTATTGCTCGCTGGTAGCGGGGGCGGAACAGTCGCCGATCCCACCCAGGCCATGAGTTGGCTCTATAAAGCGGCGACGGCGGGCCATGTCCATGCTCAATATGAACTAGCTATGTTGCTGCTTAATAATGCCACTGCTGCCCCGGACGACAATGAAGCAGTACGGTTATTGCGTTGCGCCGCCGATCATGACCACGCAGCCGCTCGGTATCGACTGGGGTTAATGTATCTAACCGGACGTGGTGTTATTCAAAATAATCTTGAATGCCGACGCTGGATGGAGCGTTCGGCTGAATGTGGCGATCAACGTGCCCGTGAATTTCTCAGGCTTGTTCAGAGTGAAGGCTGGTTTGGTCCAGGGTGATAGAAGATTAGCACTCTCGACAGGAGAGTGCTAAAATGGAACAAATTTATGAAAAATAAAGGAGGAATATACCGATGACTACCGCTCTACAACGACTTGAATTAGCCTTGCCCCTGGGCAGTTTGGAGGTTTACAACCAGGCGGTAAACTCAATTCCAATGCTGACCGCCAGCGAAGAGCGAGAATTAGCCATCCAGTTACGCGATCATAATGACCTGGATGCTGCACGACGCCTTATCATTTCCAATCTGCGCTTTGTCATACACATCGCGCGTGGCTATAGCGGCTATGGCTTGCCCCAAGCAGACCTGATTCAGGAAGGTAACATTGGCCTGATGAAGGCGGTACGACGTTTTAACCCTGAATTAGGTATCCGCCTGGTCTCTTTCGCCGTTCATTGGATTCGCGCCGAAATTCACGAATTCATCCTGCGCAATTGGCGTATCGTTAAGGTGGCAACGACCAAGTCTCAGCGCAAGCTTTTCTTCCATTTACGGAGTGCCAAAAAACGCCTGGGCTGGTTTAGTCATGACGAAGTTCAGATCGTGGCTAATGAATTGGGAGTCACCCCCGAGACGGTGGTGGAAATGGAGAAACGCATGACCGGCCAAGACCTGAGTTTCGAGGGAGAAAACGACGGTGAGGACGACGATGCTCCTCCGGCACCGGTGACATATCTACAGGACACACGCATGGATCCCGCCACCGTGCTTGAACAACAGGACTGGGAGAATCATGAACAAACGCGTCTTGCCCATGCCTTGGCGAGTCTTGACCACCGCAGTCGTGATATTGTTCAGCGGCGTTGGCTTAACGAAGACAACAAATCAACCTTGCAGGAACTCGCAGACCGTTATCAAGTTTCAGCCGAGCGAATTCGTCAAATCGAGAAAGGCGCCATGAAAAATCTGCGTGCCGCTCTGAAAGATTAATCTGGAATCAATGTTTTAAGTAACACACTAGGGGCGTGTCCCTTTATCGCCCCTACTGCCATATCTTCGCAGGTTTAAATAAATTTGTTATGTCTTCAGGATACTCGTTTTTTCAGTGACTCCCAGGCACAGAGCAGAAGGTTTAATATGTTGCGCGATTCGTTGCTCTGCGAGATCGCAAACATCACATTTTCGACAGGCGGGAGTATCACGAGTTGGCATGGGAAATGAACTAATTAATGATGTCTTCATTTCGGCGACAAGATCCGCAGCAGCCGGATCTTCGACAAGTTGATTTTCTAATTTTTCCAGCGAATCTTCCAATAATTTTTCAATTTCCTGACAATGCTCACGCTGTTTGATGGCATGAACAAAGCCGTTCAAACAGTCAACAAACTCTCGATTTTTTTGGTCTATTTCCGGACTTCCGGTAAGATAACGGCCTTTCCAGCGTAAAGTTTTCATCGCGTCTCCGTAACGGTCAAGAATATTTTTTCCAGCACGGATTTTTTACAACCCTGACTGTGATTTACATCATGTCGTTTCCTCTTCGTATTTATCGAATTAATCCGGATATCTTGGGTTTTACCCTGCTAGAAGTCCTGGTGGTAATGGTGATTATCGGAATTATCGCCACCATGGCGGTCATCTCAGTGGGAAGCCGTGAGCCTTCCACTTTTCAGGAGGCTCGTCGCTTGACCGAATTGCTCCGTCTGGCGGCCGAGGAAGCAATCCTGCGTGGTCAGGAGTGGGGTTTGCGTTTCACCGAGAGTGGCTATGAATTCATGGTTTTGGAGGGTGCAACCTGGCAAACCGCGAGCGATGATATTTTACGTCCCAGGCAATTCCCGCCAGAATTGGAACCACGCTTATCAATAGAAGGTGAAGAATTATCGGTCGAGTCTCCTGCTGATGAGAATAGCAAATCGGACGACGCGCAACACCATCGGTTCGACAAAGAAGACAAAAAGAAAGCGATTACACCCCAGGTATTGATTCTCTCCAGCGGAGAGGTATCTTCTTTTCAATTATCTCTTTATGCCCATGAACAGCCTACCTGGCGCATAATCGGTGATTATGGCGGCAACTTCACGACGCTTCCTCTGGCGCGGCAATGATGAAGCAGGCAAAAACTGGATTTACCTTAATCGAGGTTCTTATCGCCCTGGCTATCCTGGCGATTGCTCTCGGGGCGGCGGTGAAAGGGATCAGTGACTATGCAAATAATGCTGCCTATCTGCGGGATCGTACCCTGGCACACTGGGTAGCTATGAACCAGGTCGCAGAATATCAACTCCGCACAGAATGGCCCGCCATTGGCAAAAGTGAAGGCAAGGCCGGTTTAGGCAGGCTCGCATGGCATTGGCGTGCAGTTGTCTCGCCGACCACGGATCCGGACCTGCGCCGTCTAGACGTAGAAGTACGCCTTCACAAAAACAATGCCGATCCACTTGCCACGGTGGTCGCCTTCTTCGGTCGCCCGCGTTGAAATAAATCATGACAAGCGACCGCGACAACCAAATAACGACCTCAGCGTAAAGACAAATCTATAGTGTGGCGATTTCAGCGGTAGTTACGAATTTACTCAATAGTAGCTTGATATGTTCAGATGGAGTCTTTAGATATTATAAATTAATTAATACAGTGATTTACTTTACATCTGACGTCGAGTTCGTTTTTTTAAATTATAGCAACTAAATTTGTCAAACAGAATTTTAGGTATATACTGCTTAATTGCAGTTAAATGTCCATACGATGTTATCGTCCGGGCTAGTAGCCGGGTTAAAGATACGGCAACTTCCCAAATTCAACTTCAAAAAATTAGGAGGACGGCGCTTCCTCACCATGCCTTAAAGGCGGGGATTTTCGCGCCGAATTTATTATGACTTCCCTTATCAAACACATTTTTTCGCTTCTGGCCCTGTTAACGGCCATCATTTTTTCCTTTCCGGCCTATGCTGATGCTGGTTATATCAATACAGTCACCGAGGAACTAAAAAACAGCGGCGCAGTTGTCTCCGTGCAAAAACAGACTGGCTTAGTAAACTTTATTGGTGGAACACCTATTCAACGGCAGGTAAAACAAGCATTCTCCGACGTAAGCCCAAATGACCCACGGGCGGCCGCACTGGCAATGCTGCGGCACTATGGCCCATTGTTCGGCATAACCAATCCCAGCGAAGAATTGGTGGTCACACGCGAAGTCAAGGAGCCGGACGGCCGCGCTGCTGTGCGTTTTCAGCAATTGTATCAAGGTATTCCCCTCTTCGCGGGAGAATTGATCGTCAACGTCGGCAAAGAAGGTGAATTGCTATCCATCGGTGGAAGAAGTATTGACGCCAAATCACTGAATTTATCGATAGCTCCCGGTATATCGCCCGATGACTCAAAAGAAACCGCTCTCGGTGCAGTCAGCAAATGGTACGGCATATCTAAAGTATTGTTCACTGCTTCCAAACCCGAGTTATCGATTTATGACCCACGTCTTCTTACTCCGGGCAGTGGCCCAGCCAAGTTGGTCTGGAAAATCGAAGTTTCTTCGACGGCGCGCCTTAAGCCAATTCGTGAATTGGTCCTGGTCAGTGCTGCTAAAGAAAACATGATTGCACTGCACTTTAACCAAATTCCGAATGCTCGCAACCGGAAAACCTACGACTGTAGCAATACTGCTTCTTGTACCCTCCCAGGCACACTGGTTTGTGACGAGAATAATTCCACCTGTGGTGGTATCAGCGACGCAGTTAAAGCTCATAAGTATGCCGCCGACACCTATAATTTCTATTTTAATACCCACGGCCGTGACAGCCTTGATGGCAAAGGGATGAACCTCATCTCTTCAGTGCGTGCTTGTGACCCGGATACTGGCGAATGTCCCATGCAGAATGCATTTTGGGACGGTACACAAATGGCCTATGGTGATGGCTTCATAGTTGACGACGTGGCTGCGCACGAAATGACCCATGCTGTCACGGAAAAGACATCCAATTTGTATTACTATTACCAATCCGGTGCAATCAATGAATCACTTTCTGATGTTTGGGGAGAATTCGTCGATTTAAGCAATAGCGAGGCAACTGACACCAGCACGGTACGTTGGTTATTGGGGGAAGATCTGAGCATCGGTGCCGTTCGCAACATGTCCAATCCTCCACAATTTCAGGATCCGGACCGAATTGGCAGTTCTTATTACTATAAAGGCAGTAACGATTCGGGTGGCGTACATTGGAATAGTGGCGTTAACAACAAGGCAGCCTATCTCATGGTCGATGGTGCTTCCTTTAACGGCAAGGTGGTAACAGGATTGGGCATCACCAAAACCGCTAAAATCTATTACGAGGCGCAGACTCATCTTTTATTCAGTGGTTCTGATTATAATGACCTGTATAACGCCTTAAATCAGGCCTGTGTCAATTTAATTGGAACAGCGAATATTACCTCTGCGGATTGTCAACAAGTGCGTAATGCCACTGACGCCACGGAAATGAATCAAACTCCCTCCGGTGGTTTCCTTCCCAAGGCCAAACTTTGCGCAACTGGCGGATCTCCTTTCAATATCTACTACGCGAATTTTGAGGACGGGACGATGAATGGCTGGGTTAGCACAACTCAATCTGGTGCCTCGAATCCAGCAATACTTTTACCTAAAGGTTTGTATTCTGAAAATGGATATTACAGTGTAATGATGCTTAACCTTCAAGTAATATCGGATGCTGCCTTTGCCATGAATACCAGTTATACCCTGCCAGCCAATAGCTTCCTCTTCCTCACCCACTATTTTGGGTTTGAATATGGATCAGCAACCGGGAATAACTATGATGGTGGTGTGCTTGAATATAGCACTAATGGCGGTAGCTCATGGAATGATGCCGGCGGAATGTTTGCCGAGGGCCAAAATTACGGTGGAAGTCTATATACCGGTTATGGTAATCCTTTGGGAGGGCGTAATGCTTTTGTGAAAGTTACTCCTGGCTATGTCTCTACACGCTATGACCTCTCATCCTTGACTGGTCAATCGGTGCGTTTTCGTATCCGTGTAGGTAGCGACGATGGATATACCAACGATAGTTGGGTAGTAGATGATGTAAGGATTTATACCTGCGCTAACAACGTGCAACCGCCTGCTGCGCCGGTAATGTCTAGCCCGGTGGTGGGTAATGCCCAGGTCACACTCAAGTGGTCGGCAGTGAGTGGTGCCATCAGCTACAACGTCTACCAGGGAATCACGGCAGGGGGTGAATCTACAACCGCTGTCAAGACTGGGGTTGTCGGAACCAGTGTGGCAATCACCGGCCTGACCAACGGTACGAAGTATTTCTTCAAGATACGAGCGGTCAATGGCGGGGGCACTAGCGCATTGTCGAATGAAGTCAACGCCACACCAATAGCACCCCCGGCAACGCCGGTTATTAGCGCCTTCGCGGGCGACGCGCAGGTCACGTTGAGCTGGCCAGCGGTGACTGGAGCGACCAGTTACAAGGTCTACCAAGGAACCACAGCAGGTGGAGAATCCACAACCCCCGTCAAAACTGGAGTTACCGGAACCAGCCTGACTCTTACCGGTTTGACGAATGGTAAGAAGTATTTCTTCAAGATGGGCGCAGTGAATAGCGTTGGTACCAGTGCGTTGTCGAATGAAGTCAACGCCACGCCTGCACCACGTTCATCGGCCAGTCGTCAACCCGATTTTGCGGTGACGAGTCTGGCCTTGAGTCCTACCAGTCCGACGGCCAATGGTTCCTTCAAGGTTACGGTGACTGTTAAAAATCAAGGTACGGCAGCAGGTGTGGGTGGTTACCTGGATATTTGGGGGAATCAATCCGCTAGTCAGAGTTGCGATGTGAATGGCGATGCCTGGGTTGACCTTGGTCTTTTGGATCCAGGTTCAACCAGGACCATTACGCTCACGTTGACCGCAGGTAGTGCTGGCTCGAAAACACTGCGTGCCTTCATTGATAGCTGGTGTGAAACTGGCGAATCCAATGATAGTAATAACCAGCTTGCCAAAAGCTATACCGTTCAATAGTGTCACTGACGGCAACCGCCAGGAGCATTCTTCTACGGAAAACGCCTGAGTTCTGTTGAAATAATGGCCCTAATCCACCGTGGACCAGGGCCATGTTATTTTTAGCAGCAGAATTGCCCGCTTACGGGCTGACAGCCGGGAAAGACCGGCATTTTATTTAACTCAAGTTGCTATCCATTTGCCTTTCTCCCCTCTCCCAAAGGGAGAGGGGCTATTTGGTTATCCACCATAATTAAGTGGCAATTTGGATTATTTATCTCAAATACTATTAAAGGCAGCGTTTCCTCCTCTCGACCTTTCTGAATCGAGGGGTTTCCACGCCACAGATCTATGAATTCTTTTTTCATTCGCACTTGCTCACACGCTTTTGCATTTCTGGCGCTGTTGACGGCTATCCTTTTTTCTTTTTCAACCCAAGCCGATCCACGTTACGTTGATAATCTTGACGGTACTGTCACCGACACCACCACGAATTTGATGTGGATGCGGTGCGCCATGGGTCAAATCTGGACCGGTGCTGACTGCTCGGGTAATTCCGCTACATATACTTGGGATCAAGCCAACGCCCTGACTAATAGCTTTGCCAGTCACACTGATTGGCGGCTCGCCGGCATTCGGGAATTGATTACGCTCACCGACATGACTCGCAGTTCGCCGGCAATTGATACCGCCATTTTTCCGAATACACCTAATCAATTTTTCTGGTCCAGTTCTTCGTTGGCAGGTAATTCCTATATTGCCTGGGGCGTCAGTTTTGACTATGGGAGTAGCGATCGTGCTGGCCGGGGCAGCGCCAATATGGTCCGGTTGGTGCGCGCGGGACAAAATTCTCCATTTACATCCCTGCTGAATAATGCGCGCCCCACGACTGACTATTTCGACAACGCGGATGGCACGGTCACTCATGCCCCCACCTGCCAGGCATGGAAACGTTGCGCCGAGGGTCAAACCTGGAATGGCAATACTTGCACGGGAACTGCCAGTGGCTACAACTGGTCCGCCGCGACCACGCTAACCAGCAATTTTGCAGGCCATAATGATTGGCGCATTCCATCATTGAATGAACTGCGTGCATTGATGGATTACTCCATTGCCAATCCAGACCCGGCGATTAACAACACCTGGTTTCCGAATACGCCAAATTTACTTTTTTGGTCGGGTTCAGCGGTGGCGGGCAGTTCAACCCACGCCTGGAACGTCCGTTTTGACGGTCAAGGGGGCGATGTCCGAGATGACCGGAGCTATAGCAACGTAGTCCGGTTGACGCGCGTGGGACAGTGCATTTGGAATTTGACTATTGAAAAAATGGGAACCGGCAGCGGCACGGTAATCAGTAATCCCGCCGGAATTAATTGTGGCTCGGACTGTGCAGAAAAATATCGTGGTACCAACGTAACCCTAACAGCAACTCCAACGTCGGGTTCGATGTTCGTCGGTTGGAGCGGCGACAGTTGCACGGGAACAGGTACCTGTGTCGTCGCCATGAATGGCTCTCAAACGGTCAAGGCCACTTTCAATCCAATTTCATACTCTCTCATCATCGTTAAATCAGGTGATGGTACGGTGACCAGTAATCCAGCGGGGATCAATTGCGGGACAGATTGCACGGAAAATTACGCGCCAGGCGCCAGCGTCACGCTGACCGCCACACCGGGCACCGGGTCAGTATTTAACTGGACGGGAGCTTGTACGGGAACCAGCACCTGCGTGATAACTATGAATACGGACAAGACGGTAACGGCTACTTTCACTCCCTTGCCCGCTGCTCCGGTAATTGTGAGCACTGGGGTGGGCAACGCTCAGGCCACGCTCAAGTGGTCGGCGGTAACGGGAGCCACCAGCTACAACGTTTACCGAGGCACCACGGCGGGCGGTCAATCTTCAACCCCCGTCAAAACCGGCATTACTGCAACCAGCGCGACAATTACCGGTTTGACCAACGGTACCAAATATTTCTTCAAGATGGCAGCGGTTAATTCAGTGGGTATCAGTGCGTTATCGAACGAGGTCAGCGTCACACCAATCGCTCCCCCGGTAGCGCCGCTCATTAGCACAGCCACTGCGGGTAATGCCCAAATTACCCTGAAGTGGTCGGCGGCTGCACGCGCCACCAGTTACAACATCTATCGGGGAACTACGGCGGGCGGTGAATCGTCAACCCCCATCAAGACCGGCATCATCGCAACCAGCGCTACGATCACCAGCTTGACCAACGGGATAAAATATTTTTTCAAGATACGAGCGGTCAACGCAGCAGGTACCAGTGCGTTATCGAACGAAGTTAGCGCCACGCCAATACTACCCCCAGTCGCTCCGGTAATTAACGCCGCCATCGCAGGCAATGCTCAAGTCACGCTGAAATGGTCGGCAGTAACTGGGGCCGCCAGCTACAACGTTTATCGGGGAACCACGGCGGGCGGTGAATCGTCAACCCCCGTCAAGACCGGCGTTACTGGCACTAGCCTAGCAATCACTGGCCTGACGAATGCCAAGAAATATTTTTTCAAGATGCGAGCGGTCAACTCGGCGGGTATCAGTGCGTTGTCGAACGAGGTTAGCGCCACGCCTAGACTGCCCCAACCCGACTTTGTGATCACTAGGCTTTCGCTCAACCCCGCCACCATTGCAGCGAATGGCTTGTTCAGTATTACCGTGGCGATTAAGAATCAGGGAACAGCGGAAGGGACGGGAGGTTTCCTGGATATTTGGGCCAATCAACCTACACCTCAAAGCTGCAACGCGGAGGGTGATGCTTGGACAGTAACTGGAACCCTAGAGGCCGGGGTCGCCAAGACAGTCACGCTCACGCTACAGGCGGGCAGCAGCGGTGCGAAGACTCTACGCGCCTTTATTGATAGTGGATGCGAAACCGTTGAGTCCAATGAAGGAAATAATCAATTTACTCGGACTTACACCGTTACGCCGGCGGTACCCACATTGGCTGCGCGGTCGCGGGCAATAATCAAGTCGCGCTGAATCAACCAATCCATTAGTGTCTCCGAACAGCTTTTAGCCGTGAGGTCCTTGACAAAAAATGGCGAAAGCACTGGGCTTTCGCTGTGGGATGCTTCATTCCAAGGTCCAGTTACCAATATCGGTGTTGACTCCTTCTCCTCCTGGCTGACCATCCGCACCCCACGACCACAAATCAATCGAGCCGTGAGTTCCAGGACTTAGATATTGATAGGGACGGCCCCATGCGTCATTCGGCAAGCGATCCACATAACCGCCCTCCTTCCATTGACGGGTTCCGCTCCCAGATGGTCGTTGTACGAGTGCCTCTAATCCTTGATCCGTGGTGGGATAAACATAATTATCAAGGCGATAAAGATTTAGGGCACTCTCAAGCGCCCGAATATCTTGCTTGGCTTTGGTGATGCGGGCGAGATCGGGTCGATCCATCACCCGAGGAACCACGATGGCTGCGAGGATGCCAAGAATAACCACCACCACCATCACTTCAATGAGAGTAAAACCGCTCTGGAATGAACGGGTAACATACGTTTCATGTGTCATCATTGTCTCCGGGAAACTCCATCATCAGTGCGGGGGAGGAAAGTTGACACTCCCGCATCCCTAAACTTGTTAAAAAGCACTAAAATTTTAGCATGAATGCAGCACATGACGAAAAATCAAACAACTTAGGAGTTGTAAAGCTAAAGAACTAGGTAGTCCTAAAAAATGTAGTGATTGACTATTATAAAAATTAGCGAGAAAACCCACGGTTTTTAACCGTGAGATGAATCGCGTTCAAATTATTTTTTGATTTTCGCGATGCGCGGCATTGGTGCGGTCAGCTTGTGGCCCTATCTTGAACCGATGGCGTTCTTCGGAGCAAAAATTGGCGTAAGGTATTGCTAATCCCTGACCTCATTTCCATTGATGCCATCGTCAGGCAAGTGGCTTCGCTTGGCCGCATTAACTTGCCTGTGACCGTCATTTAATGGCGAAGGTAAGGTATTGAGTCAACCACCCCACGGCTAAGCCGGGGGCTTGTGAAGTCAGATTCACAGGCCCGGTTGACCAGCCTCAGCCCGGGAAATCGGGCTACGTTGCAACAAAGTAAAGGACTCACCCCGGGGCGCTTCCTCAACTCCGGGCACTGAAAGCGGCGGATGCAGACAAACTCGGGGGTAGGACGAAACGGTCTGCTGCAAGGTTCCGGAAATGGAACCGAAGCTGTGTTGCAACATTGGCGAGGGGAGCCACACCGCAAGGTGTGCGTCACCAGGCGCGTAAGCGCTGACAGCCGGGAAAGACCGGCAACTTCAAGACTTTGCCATCCAGAGGGGCGGAGAAAACCGTCCCCCTTTCCTCCCCATGGCTAAAGCCAGGGGTATCTCGGGGACAATGATGATAAAAAGCATTACGGCACGGGAAATATTTAAACGTTGTCAGCAATTGACACTCCCACGAATAAATAGGTGGGATTCTTAATGACGCCATAGATTCCAGTAGGAACGATGTTTAACATCTACCTTGGAAGGCTCAACCGGAATAGAGGCCATATTAAGCAACTTGGGCCAGTGTCAGTGGCGCTACTACGTTCCGTAGTTTTACGGGTCGTAGATACTTTGGCCGCCGATGGTGGTTGTACACCAGACCTGAAGTCATGGCGGCCATGGCTTTTCAAACACGCACAAGGTTTTACGCCCGGGACTTCCCCGGTGAACGCGATTCCTACCACTGCTAAACCCAGCGGCTCTCTCGCTATTTTCTGTAAAAAAACAGCTTTGGGGCGGAGAATTTTGGACAGATGGATATTTCGCAAGCACGGTTGGAAAACATGTTTACCGCATTCGCTGATTACCCCAACGGTGGTGCAGGAGTCGCTCCCAGGGAGCGAAGAATAGCTTGTCGGTAAACAGGCCGATGAGAATGATGATGCTCATGATGCCGATGACCTGCTCCATGGCGTGTAGCTCACGACCATAGTGCAACAGGTGGCCAAGCCCGAACCCTGTGAGGATGGTGATATAGATTTCGGCGGCCATCAGCGACCGCCAGGCGAATGCCCATCCTTGTTTCATGCCGGTAACGATAAATGGCAGCGCGGCAGGTATCACTACCCTTGTCCAAGTATGCAATCCGCGTGAACCCATTGTGCGGGCGGCACGCAAGTAGATTGGCGGCACGTTGCGCACTCCGGCGTCAGTCGCCAAGGTAATCGACCAAAGTGATCCCATGATAACGATAAAAAACATCGCCCGTTCGGTCTGACCGAACCACAACAACGCCAAGGGTGCCCAGCAGACACTTGGTAAAGTCTGGAAACCGAGCGCGAGCAGGCCGATAGTGTCTTCGCATAATTTAAACCGAGCGTTGAGCAGGCCGAGTGGTAAACCAAGCGCGAGGCTCGCCAGATAGCCGAGCAATAACCGTCGAGAGGTCACGATGCTTGCCTGCCAGAGCGAGCCATCACTGGCAGCGTCGAGCATATAGCGCCCCACATCGAATGGCGCAGGAATGAGAAACCGCGACCAGACTCCCATCCGCACCAAGCCTTCCCAAAGCCCAATCAATACAACAAAGAATAATATCGCCACCAACACACGCCGTGTCATTCCGCTGCCTCCGCGAGATCGGGCCGCAGGTAGCACTTCAACGCTGTGGTAATCGTGGTCGCGTGCCGTGCCAACTCAACTGTGTTGATGTCGCGCGGACGCGGTAGGTCAATGTCGAATTGTTCATGAATTCGCCCTGGACGGGGTGAGAATAGAATGACTCGGTCACCAAGGCAGGCAGCTTCACGGACATTGTGGGTGACAAAGACGATAGTTTTGCCGCAATCTCGCCAGATCCGTTGTAGATCACCGTAAAGCTGTTCACGGGTCAACGCATCAAGCGACGCAAACGGTTCGTCCATCAGCAGCATTTGCGGCTTGGGTGCCAAGGCGCGCGCCAGGGTGACACGCTGCCGCATTCCGCCGGAAAGTTCATGGAGATTGGCCCGCATGAACTTCTCGAGACCGACCAGCCGCAGGTAATACTCAGCAATATCGCGTCGTTCCTGGTTACGCAGGTTGGGCTTGAGTTTCATCGCGAACATTACATTACCGAGCACATCAAGCCACGGAAACAAGGCTAGTTCTTGAAACATCATCATCCGTTCGCTGCCTGGTCCGGTGACCAACTTGCCATTAGCCAGTACTTGACCGCAGTCAGGCGACTCAAGTCCAGCGATGATGTTAAGGAGGGTGGACTTGCCGCAGCCACTGGGCCCAACCAAGCAAACAAATTCGCCCTCGCGCACGGTCAGGTTGATGTTGTCGAGCGCCTGTACCGTGCCGCGTCTGGTACGGAATACCTTTGATACTTCCTGGACGATCAGCTTTCCGGGCACGCTACGTGGTTCTTCAGAGACTGGAGTAGTCATTAAAGTTTATTTAACCGGCGACAGTCCCTGCTCGGAGAGCACTTCATGCAATAAATCCAGTGCATAAATCTTTGACAAATCTGGCTTATTCTTCAGAAAGCCAACGCGATGCGCGTCCATCGCCGATTTGATTAATGAATCTGAAACCGGGTCGTGAGTAAGAGTGAGCCGTGGCCAAGCCTGGTCGAGCGTGGCCTGGGCCAGCTCCTTGGTGGTTTCAACTTTTATTTCTGCATTAAAAAGTTGTTTTGCCTCGTCTGGATGGGTGTTGATCCAGCCGGTGAGTTCAACATGGGCGGCAATGAATTTCTTGAGTAGCGCCCGCTGGTTAGCGAGAAATTCAACCCCGCTGACTAGATGCGTAGTCACGTATCGGCCTTTGGTTCCAGACCAAAGCACGCTTTCCTCCAGGTAAATTTTTCCCTTGGCTTCGAGGGTCAGACGGGTGACCCAGGGTTCAACGGTCCAGACGGCATCAAGATCACCCTTTTGGAACAATGCCAGCTGCTCGGGGTTGGCGGTCGGCAGCACGCTCGCGTCGCCGCCGGTCATGGTGATTTTTAGTCCCTTGGACTGGAGCCAGGCACGAGCGGCAACATCTTGAGTATTGCCGAGCTGCGGCGTGGCAATTTTACGTCCGCGAAAATCCGTATCAATTTTAATCCGTCCGTCTCCTTGAACAACAAGCGCGGCACCGCCACTACAAGCACCGGCGACAATGCGGATTTCCTCGCCTTGGGTTTTGAGGTAGGCATTGATTGCTGGATTCGGGCCGACATAAGTAAGGTCAAGCGATTTGGTAAAAATTGCCTCCATCGCGCTTGGTCCGGCGTTATAAACATACCACTGGATCTCGACATCTGGCCCGAGGCGTCCCTCGAACCAACCCCTGCCAGCACGGCTCAATCCGTGGGCAATCACACCTTGGGCGTGAGTGATATTAGGAAAATGGCCAATACGAAGGACAGTCTTCGCAGCGTGGGCGGGAATAGCAGCGTCGAGCATGAATATAAACAAGAACGCAAGCAAAAACAGGAGCCGTTTCATCAATGTCCCCGAGAAACCCCGCCCTTTAGGGCGGGGATGAAAGGGGACG
>CAUYTW010000320.1 GCA_963575715.1 Gammaproteobacteria bacterium
GCGGCTTTGCCTGTGCTAATAGTGTTTTCCATATAGACTATAATACACTATAATATACATTATGTAATACTAGAGTCTATCTCCGTCATAAACGAAGTAGACCAACCGACTAAAACCAGCAGGGCTTGGATGGCGTCCCGTAACAATCGCTGGAATGGCGTCAGCTCTACTTCGCTGCTCAAATTTGTTTTCACAAGCCTACAGCCCTTAGGGTGTAGTGATTGACTGGACGCAGTTGCGTCCATAACGCCAGGTAAAATGGGCAAGCCGATTGGCAACTTCTTCTGGTACCTGAGACCATTCAAAGCGCCATTGCCAATTTCCTCCATTGATTCCAGGCTTATTCATGCGATGTTCGCTGCCAAGCCCAAGAATATCTTGCATGGGGAGGATTGCGAGGCTCGCCACCGAGGCGAGTGCGTAACGCACCATCGGCCACGGCATTGCCTCGGTGGGGTAGCCAAAATAGCTCAGAACCTGATCCTGGGTTGCCAACGAAAGTGAATTAAACCAGCCAAGGGTCGTATCGTTATCGTGGGTTCCGGTATAAACCACATTGGCCGGATCGTGGGCATGGAGCAAATGGTGATTATGCGGGTCACCGTCGAAGCCGAATTGTAAAACGTGCATTCCCGGTAGTTCGTGCCGCCTGCGGAGCTGATCCACAGCTGCGGTAATGAAACCCAAATCCTCGGCTATCAGAGATAAATTACTGCATTCCCGGCGCAGGGCAGTGAGCAATTCATCACCTGGGGTCGGCATCCATTGCCCAGCTGTGGGTAAATATTCAGCGGCGGGAATTGCCCAATGGGATTCAAGCCCACGAAAATGATCGATACGCACCATGTCGAACAGCTCTGCCTGGGTGCGTGTCCGTTCCACCCACAGGGAGATCACTTCCGCTTTATGATTTTTCCAATCATAAAGTGGGTTGCCCCAACGCTGACCCGTTGCGGAAAAATAATCCGGCGGCACTCCCGCCACCACCGTTGGCTGCCCCTGTTCGTCAAGCTGGAAGCATTCTCGATGAGACCAGGCATCGGCGCTGTCATGCGCGACAAAAATGGCCATGTCTCCGAACATGCGCACCCCCTGCGCGTTGGCGTGACGTTTCAAACTGTTCCATTGACGAAAGAATAAAAATTGTTCAAAGCACGCCTGCTGCATGGCCTCGTTCAGGGTGTCACGAGCTTGCTGTAGCGCTTGGGGGTCGCGATCTCGTAACGCAACCGGCCAGTCAAACCAAGGCAGTCCTCCCTGGGCGTTTCTGATCGCGTAGTAGAGCGCGTAGTCTTCCAACCAATGGCCATGCCTGGCCGTAAACTCCGCCAACTCTGCTTGTTGCCCAGGAGTCGCGCGTCGCTTAAAGGATTGGCGGGCTGCTGCCAACATCGCTCCACGCGCGCGCACGGAATTAGAACTACTCAGGAACGACGAATCCCGATTATCCAGCCACTCTTCATCACGCAGCGCATCGGCGCTAATCAATAGCGGGTTTCCAGCATGAGCAGAAATACAGTTATAGGGTGATAGATCGGCGTGGGTTGGACCCAGAGGAAGCGTCTGCCATACACCTACTCCACAATCATGGAGAAAATTGACGAAATAGAAAGCATGAGGGCCAAGGTCGCCATGATCGATTGGGCCGGGGAGAGAAGTAGGATGAAGCAGAATACCGGTCGTGCGGGGCAAAGTGGACATTTTTACAAAAAACTCAGTTGGATTAAGCGCGAAATTTTGTTACTGCGAGCGTAAACCTAGATTTGCCCAAAAGGCTAGTAACGCCCTACCGCTGGGGTAGTAGTTCCAGGCGAAGATAGCAAGGTAGACTCCGATACTTCCGTTTACTCATTATTTAACCATAGGTCAATCATGGATCAATCAGCACGTTATTCCGATTTAAGTCTCAATGAAGACGAATTAATTAAAAACGGCAAACATATTCTGTGCGCTTACAAGATGAAGCCCAAGGCGGGTACGGGTTATCTCGCAGCTGCGGCGCACTTTGCCGCTGAATCTTCTACTGGTACCAACGTGGAAGTAAGCACCACTGATGATTTCACCAGAGGCGTCGACGCGCTAGTATATTTGATTGACGAGGCCACCGAGGAGATGCGTATCGCCTATCCGCTCGAATTATTCGATAGGAATATTATCGACGGACGCATGATGATCGTCTCCTTTCTAACCCTGACTATCGGCAACAATCAGGGAATGGGCGATATTGAATATGCGAAGATGTATGATTTCCAGGTGCCACCCCGCGCACTACAGCTATTTGATGGCCCTGCCAAGGATATTTCCGACCTCTGGCGGATTCTCGGCAGGCCCGTTGTCAATGGTGGCTATATCTCCGGCACCATTATTAAGCCAAAACTGGGTCTGCGTCCCGAACCCTTCGCTAAGGCTGCTTACCAATTCTGGCTAGGCGGCGATTTCATTAAAAACGACGAGCCGCAGGGCAACCAGGTTTTTGCGCCAATGCGCAAGACCATCCCGCTGGTTTATGACGCTATGAAGCGTGCCATGGACGAAACCGGTGAGGCGAAATTGTTTTCCGCCAATATCACCGCCGATGATCACGCTGAAATGATCGCACGCGGCGAGTTTATCCTCGAAAATTTTGGTCCTGACGCCGACAAGGTGGCCTTTCTGGTCGATGGTTATGTTGGTGGACCAGGCATGGTCACCACTGCTCGCCGTTATTTCGCCAATCAATACCTGCATTACCATCGCGCTGGCCATGGTGCCGTCACCTCGCCTAGCTCCAAGCGTGGCTACACTGCCTATGTACTGGCCAAAATGTCCCGCCTGCAAGGCGCATCTGGAATTCATGTAGGCACTATGGGCTATGGCAAGATGGAAGGCGACGCCAAAGACAAGGATATTGCCTACATCATCGAACGCGACAGTTTCACCGGACCTGCTTACCATCAGGAATGGCTAGGGATGAAACCAACCACGCCAATTATTTCCGGTGGCATGAACGCTCTCCGTCTTCCGGGCTTCTTTGACAACCTCGGACACGGCAACGTTATCAATACCGCCGGTGGCGGCTCCTACGGACACCTTGACTCCCCAGGAGCAGGTGCCAGATCGCTACGCCAAGCCTATGAATGCTGGAAGGCAGGTGCTAATCCCATCGAGTGGGCCAAGGAACACCGTGAGTTCGCTCGCGCTTTCGAGTCCTTCCCCCAGGATGCCGATACACTGTTCCCTGGCTGGCGCGACAAACTTGGCATTCGTCAATAACTCTAAAAATTCTTCTCTTATTAAGATTGAGAAGAATGTCTTAAGAATCTCGATCCTGAAGGATCGAGATTCTTAAAATCCAAACAATACCGATCCCAACGATAACCAGCCATGTCCTGGTACGCCGACCTTCACGTTCATTCCAAGTATTCGCGTGCCACGAGCCGGGACTGCGATCTTGAACATCTTGCGTCTTGGGCGCAAAAGAAAGGCATTGCCGTAGTGGGGAGCGGTGATCTCACCCATCCCGCGTGGCGCGCTGAGTTACGCGAAAAATTGGTACCCGCTGAGGAGGGGCTATATCGTCTCCGTCCCAATTTGGAAACGGAAATTGCGGCGAGTGTTCCGATTGTTTGTCGCGCACCGGTGCGTTTCCTGATTTCCGGCGAAATATCGACGATTTACAAAAAGGGCGAGCGCACGCGCAAGGTGCATCACATCGTTTACGTCCCCGATCTCGACACTGCGGATCGCCTGGCTACCCAGCTCGCCCGCATCGGTAATATCGCCGCCGATGGTCGTCCGATCCTTGGGCTGGATTCGCGTCATTTGCTGGAAATTGTCCTTGAATCCGGACCCGGCGCGTTCCTGGTGCCCGCGCATATTTGGACCCCCTGGTTTTCAGTGCTTGGCTCACGCAGCGGCTTCGATTCGATTGAGGAATGTTACGGCGACCTCGTGCGACATATTTTCGCCCTGGAAACCGGACTATCCTCCGATCCGGAGATGAATTGGCGGATCTCGGCGCTCGACCGCTATCGCTTGGTTTCCAATTCCGACGCGCATTCTCCGGCCAAGCTCGGGCGCGAGGCGACGATTTTCGATGGTCCCCGTGATTATCCTGCCCTACGGCGTGCCCTGGAAACGGGCGTGGGTTACGTCGGCACGGTTGAATTTTTTCCCGAGGAAGGGAAGTATCACCTGGATGGCCATCGCAAGTGTCAAGTACGCCTCACCCCCGCTGAGACCCTGGCCCATGGCGGACGCTGTCCGGTTTGTGGTGAAGCGGTGGTTATCGGGGTGATGAATCGCGTTGACGCCCTTGCCAACCGCGAAAAACCCGAGCCACCCGCGACCGCCGGGCTAGTGCGGAGTCTCGTCCCATTGGTCGAAATTCTCGCGGAACTGGCGGGAAGCGGAACTACCAGCCAGCGCGTCATTGAGCACGAAAAACGTCTCCTCGAACATTTCGGTCCCGAGCTGGGCATCCTCACTGAATTGCCGATTAATGAACTAATCCAGGCGGGCGAGCCGCTCCTCGCCGAGGCGCTTGGGCGACTGCGGCGTGGTGAGGTTCAGCGCGAGGCGGGCTATGACGGCGAATATGGCGTGATCAGGCTGTTTCGCCCTGGAGAGCTAGGCGCGCGACCAGGAGTCAGGCAACTGTTCGCGTTCGAGGCACCGCTGGCGAAAGCGGCGTCATTACCGTCACCGCTGCCAATATCTACCGTTATGCCTGATACGGAAGGAAAAAAAGTTTCTCAATCACGAAAAAAAACCAAGGCCACGCTCGTATCCACCACCGCCGATTCGCTCACTGGTCTCGATCCTGAGCAACGCGCCGCCGCTGAGGTAGGAAGCGGCGCGCTGCTGATCGTCGCGGGCCCTGGATCGGGCAAGACCCATACTCTCACGCGGCGCATTGCCTATCTTATTTCGCATCACGGCGTGGCTGCCGATGCCTGCCTCGCGGTCACCTTTACCCGCCGCGCCGCCGCCGAGTTGCGCGAACGCCTGGACGCATTACTGCCCGAGGTGGGTGCGCGTGTCGTAGTGCATACCTTTCACTCCCTGGGGCTTGCGCTGCTGCGCGAACAACCCGCCGCAGCGGGTCTTAAACCAGGCTTTCGCGTGATTGACGAAAATGAACGCGCCAATCTGCTCCGCGAGGCGCTGAATCTCACCGCAACCCAGGCCGAGCGTTTAGTGCGAGGCATTGGCCGCGCCAAAGCTGCGGGCGTGCCGTTGGCCGATGATCCCGTACTCGTCGAGTCAATAATCCGCCACGATGCGCTCTTGCGCGTCCATGGTTGCGTAGATTTTGACGATCTAGTGGGTTTAGCGGTGACGGCCTTGGAAACCGACACTGCGCTCGCGCAGGCATGGCGCGCACGTTTTCCGTGGATTTCCATCGACGAATACCAAGACGTGGATCCACGCCAGTACCGCTTATTGCGCCTGCTGGCCCCACCGGGGAGTAACTTGTGCGTGATTGGCGACCCGAATCAGGCCATTTACGGCTTTCGCGGCGCTGACGTGACAATCTTCCATCGCTTCGCAGACGACTGGCCCGGTGCGCGGGTCGTGCGTCTTGCACGCAATTACCGTTGCGGACGACTGATCGTTGAGGCGGCGAGCCAGATTATTGCCGACGCCGCGATTCCCGCCGTCCTCGCTGACCCACAACGAATCATTCATCACGATGCCGCAAGCGAACGCGCCGAGGCAGAGTTCATCGTGACGAGCATCGAGAATCTACTGGGTGGCCACAGTTTTTTCTCACTGGATAGCGGACGTGGCGGCTCCCGCGCCTCGGACCTCGCCCTCAGTGATTTCGCAGTGCTGGCGCGCACTGACACCATTTTTGAATCCCTTGCCGAGGCATTAAACCGTTCTGGTTTGCCATTCCAGCGTCGCTCTCATGCCCCTATCAACGCCAATCCCATGGTTAGCGCCTTATTGGACGCCCTACATTTAAATAAAGTCTTGCCAGACCGTCCGCTCGTCGCTCAAATTCAAGACATCGCCGAAGATCTCGCCCGCGCCGCTGAACCCGCGCGCGCCATCGCGCTCCGTCAAGCCGCTGGGCTACTCGCTCCCCTCGCAGCTCGCTACAGTGATGACTACGCCCGCCTGCGCGCTGAATTGGCGTTGCTGACCGAGGCCGATACCTGGGATCCTCGCGCCGAGCGTATTTCACTCCTTACTCTCCACGCAGCTAAAGGACTCGAATTCCGCGTGGTGTTTATTCTTGGTTGTGAGGATGGCTTATTACCGCTACGTTGGGGCAGTATGGAATCCGAAGAGGAAAAAACTGTGCTGGAAGAAGAACGTCGGCTTTTTTACGTGGGCGTTACCCGCGCTCGTGAGCGTTTATTTCTGACCCGCGCCCACCGTCGTCTCTGGCGCGGAAAAATACGCGAATTCGCGCCTTCACTTTTTTTAAGTGATCTGGATGATCATTTATTGGAATATTCGCGGACGGAATTAAAACGTTCCAAGAAAAATAACATAAACCAACAATTAGCATTGTTTTGAGATGAAAAAAATAAATTAAAATTTTCACCTTTCTTTAAAAAGTCATATCATAGGCAATGGAAAACATCTTGGCGTCACCGTAACGTCCGGCAGCATTATAACTGGTGACTCCAGGCTCGCTTTTGTCATTAAAAATATCATATTGCGCCTTGATTGCACTAGATGGAGAAAGATCGTAGCGCAATAAAAACGATAAATTATTGAATCTTTCATTGGGAGAGTCATTATCATAGTTACTTTGGAATCTGCTAAAAGTAATCATGGGAAGCCATTTGTTCACGCGATACCCTACCCCCAGCAAGTATGCCGTATAATGTTCAAAAGAAGTGGGACGATCCGTTTTACTTATTTCAGAACGAATAAGTAATTTTTCGTAATCTACCGTGGTAGCTACTGAATAAAATGATTGTTTTGTATTGAAATAGGTATTGGCTTTATCCATTTCATCCCAATATTCCATCCCTGAGTGAACATAAGAAAAACGAAGTTCCAACCAATCATGATTTAATGTCCAGTCAGCGCCATGAATATGATTCCACTTTTCATCCCACTTGGTACCACGGTCATTGTAAATTTTAAGATACGGATTATCGCGTCGAATTTCGTTTCCGTAAAATAATTCTATTATCGAACTCCATTTACCCAGCATCGAACGATAAATAAGGTTGGCACCCCTGAAATTGACAACGTCCCAACCATACATTGGCGTTGGTAAACGTACCCATGGAAGACTAACGCCAATATCCTGGGCTTCAGAATAATAAAAAAGTGGTAACCGTTTGAGACCAAATTGGAGAGTTAGGTTGTTAGTGGCCTGATAAGTGGCGTACAACCATTCCAGGTTAATGTTTCCGTCGCGTGCGCCTCGCATGACAAACTGTCCGGTCATTGACCAGAATGGATTGAAAGTTAAGATGCCTTGCAGGCCGATTTTGCTATCCGGGCCAATATTCCAACGATTATTTTCATAAATACCACCTTGGCCATAATCAGCAACCACAAAAGCGTCATTAAATTCGCTGCTGATTTTTTTTCCAGCGGCTAACGTTAAAAAACCAAGTTTTTCAAATTCAATTGCCAGACTTATTAGTGGAAATATGATTAAAAAAACAAAGACAATGCAATTAGTCAAAATTTTTATTTTCACAGGGACTTCTCTTGTCGTGAAAAGGTTGAAAAATTATTCCAATCCTGCTAATAATGAAATAGATGCGCGGGTCGCTCAATACGCAAGTTATGATCTATATCCAATGATTTTCCAATAAATTTCTTCTTAGCTATATGGTGTCAATTTTTCACCATTACACCATGCTTTCCACATCCGCTGATAGAGTTCTTCCAGATTACGGGTAAATTGTTGTGGTTGCCTTAATGGACTGACAACCATGCGGAGACGTAATTGCTCACGGAGGAATACCAATCGTTTAGGATTATTAGCAAGATCGATAGCACCTTGGATAAAACATTCCACATTAGACAAGGCTAATTCTTCCAACCCGATGTTAGCGAGCACCGAAATCGTTTGACGTGCTACTACACTTTGTCCGGCGATGGTCACTACCGGCACTCCCATCCAGAGGGCCTCAATGGTAGTCATGCCACCATTAAAAGGAAAAGTATCTAGTGCAATATCCATTTCACCGTATTCCGTAAGCATTTGATGGTGAGGTGATGGCCCTCTTAATTCCAACCGTTCGATTTCAACTCCAGCAGCGGCGAAACGACGCTGTAATTCCTCACGAACACTTTTATCTTCAAGAGATCCAGCCTTTACAAGCAGCTTGCTGTTGGGAACGGATTTTATAATTTCTGCCCATGCCATAATTACAGGATCGACCAATTTTTCGACACGATTAAATGATCCAAAGGTAATAATTCCCTTGGTAAGCATTGGCGGTGGAACAACTTCTGGGGTACAACTTGGCGGCGTATAGCAAAAACGGGAATGAGGTAGCCACACTGGCGTTTCTGAAAAAAATTGATTGCAATCGCATGGAGAAGTATATGGATCAGTAATAAAATAATCGATACTTTCTAATCCGGTTGAATGAAAGTAACCAATCCAGGTAGCCTGGATCGGTGCTGGTTTAAGCACAAATGTTGATAATCGATTGTAAGCAGTGTGGCCGGAAAGATCCACGAGAATATCAATTCCTTGTTCATGAATATCTTTGGCTAGATCTTCATCTTTCTTAAACAATCCATCGTGCCAAGCAAATGTTTGCTCACGGATAGCCACCGTAATTTCGTCATCATTACGCATCATCGAAAAGCAGTGGATTTCAAATTTTTTTCGATCATGATGACGAATTACATCAAGTAATAAAAACCTAACTGGATGGTAACCAAAATCACCAGAAACATAGCCAATCCGTAATGGTCGATCTAACTTCGATGGCCGAGCGTGTTGATAACGTCGCTTGATTTCAGGGGCCTCAAAGCGATGTGACCATTCTTGATGATATAAAAATACCTCAGTTGGTGACAGTTCCGGTAGATAAGTAGAATCAAAGGAAATATTGGAAAAAATGGCAGGCATGTTTTGATTGATCCGCAATGCTTGTTGATGCAGATCCATGGCCTCTCGAAGCTGACCTCGCACGCTCAAGCAAGTGGCCAGCGTAATCAACGCGGAAATATGATTGGGCTGTATTTCTAACGCTTTGTAACAAGTTTTCATGGCAGTGGCGTAATCCTTTTTGGCCGCTTGTGCCAAAGCAAGGGTGCCAAGTCGTTGCGCAGTTTCTCCTTTTAACGCAATCTCATTTTCAATGAAACCAATAGCCTGGGTAAGATGATGAGATTCACCGAGCAAGGTAGCCAAATTCATGTGCGCTTCGGCAGAGGAAGGATCGTATTCCAGTGCCTTTTGGAAGGCCAAGGCGGCGGGACGAGCCTTACCCGTATGCAAAAGCACGTTGCCGTAATTCACCTGCATCGCTGCCTCGCTTGGAAAAAGGGCGATGGCCTTTAGCGCAGCGGTCTCCGCTTCTGGATAACGGCCTAACTCAAATAACGCGGCAACACGATTGGTCAATGCTTCACGTAAATTGGGTTCTCGTGCAAGGCTGCGTTCAAAATATTCCAAAGCCGCTCTTGTTTCCCCTTTTACCAGGAGCAATTCACCCATGTTGCAAAGAGCTTGAGAAGAATTGGGATCGATACGGAGCGCTTCATCGTAAGCGCGGCGCGCAGCGTCTAAATTTGTCAGACAACGATGAGCAGCGCCCAATCCACACCAGGCGCGGGCGTGGCGAATATCGCACTGAATCGCACTCTCAAAGGCAGCAAGGGCTTCTTTTTCCTGATTTCGCTCCAACAAACTTTTTCCTAAATAAAACCAGAACTGAGCGGAATTTGGATTATTTTTCTCGATCCCGTTGCGATAGCAGGTCTCGGCTAAAATCGCCATACCGTGTCGACCAAGCCAATGTCCAAGATATAATAAAATAAAAGCCGATAATTGCCTCATGCTTATCCCATTAAAAGGGAAAATACTGAGCCGCCAGTTCGCGGAGCTTTGCATCTTCAACGTTTTGCTCTGTCGCTAGAACCCATAGATCAAATTTGTTATTTCGACGCATTCCAGCAACAGATACAAATCCAGCTTTTTTTAGTATTCCGACAAGCGTGGTTAGTGTAAAACCTCCATGGTGTGCCATATATAAATTACCCATTGCCAAAGACGGTTCGTGACCATAAAGGATGTCAAGCGGGCGGATTGGTCCCGCAGCAGAAATATAAATGCATTCGGTGAATTTATCTTCAACAATTAGCTGCGCCACTGATTGTAAATCTGGTACCGTAACTAAAAAAATTCCTTCCGATTTTAGTACACGTCGAATCTCGGTGAGTGCTATCGGTACTTCGTGGGGATAAAGATGTTCCAAGGTGTGAGATGAAAAAACGCCATCTACCGATTTCGTGGGAATCATCGACATATCCAGTATACTACCAACGATATCTGGATTGACGCCTGGATTGATATCCAGACGAACCTCGCGCCAATTCTCTGATTGAAAACCTGGGCTAGTATTAATCTTAGTTGCGCCACCACATCCGACGTGAAGTAAAATATTTATTTCAGAATTATTCCACTCGGATTGTATCGCAACATTTTTTCCTCGTGCGTCTTCTGAAAAAATAAATTTTGTTTTTAACCAATGTTCAATAATTCGCCATAACCAATCTTGGAGATATCTTATCATGATTTTCTCCTAACTTTAACCCTGATTGCCATCCATGATATTTATTTCATAAATTCTATTTTTTGAAGATACCAAAAAATATGGATAATATATCTTTTGTATCTTGAGGAAACCTAAATAAATTCAGATCTTTTATGATTATTTTTTCTTGTCTTTTTAAGATGGAAAATCTCCAAACCTCACCAATCGTTATGGCTCCATATAATATTTCCGGTGTTGTGGTATCGTCATATTTATCTAAGGCTATCATTTCAGCGGCCAATTGATTAAATCCTCTATCTAAATCACCTTTCTTAGCTTCAATAACAATTAATTCTTCTTGTGAGCGAATTAAATAATCTATTATACCATTTAATTTATCATTAATATCAATTGGATATTCTATATTTAATTTGGCATCTATTGCTAACATGACCTCATGTAATAAAGGTGCAATCATGAACTCACGTTTGGCTATTTCTGAGTTAATCGTGATTTTAGGTAATAATTGATGGTGGAAATTTTTTAGTTTATCAACAGTCTCCTGTTGAATGTGATTGGATAAAACAAATTTAATTTCTTCAAAATTTAAGTGATAACCCAATTCAGTAATAATTTCTTCAACAGGATTATTCATATTGAAGTAATCACTAAATGAGTAACGCTTACCTTCTATGAATAGTGCTTTATTCATCATAAAAATTATCCAATTCAAATTCTTAGGAAGGTTGACGTACAAAAGCAGAAATCAGCATAGCGAAAAGAACTTGTCTTACCAAAGAAACCGGATAACCGGCCGCGATCATTTTTTGTTGTAGATACAGAATCACTCGCGCTCGTCCAATTATCCACAGACGATGCTTTTTGCATTCCGTATCCGCCTCAATATAGAGCCTTTCCAGGGTCGCTCTGGCTACTGGCTCTAATTCCTTAATCGATGGTTTTTTACTTCGATGGTTATTTCCTGACAACATCCCTTCCTGAAATACAATAAATAATCTATCACCAATCTCTTGAATTTTACTCACATCACTTTTCCTGGGTGTCTATTGATTTACAAAAAAATGCCGGAACGGATCAAATCCGTTCCGGCGAATTGTTTCTTTCTGCTGACTCCTTAATGCTGTAAAAAATCTATCTAATTAACCAGTGCATATCAAAGTCGCCGAAGCGGTAGTTGTACCTCCGGTTAATGTACTATTGGAGATGGTAATTGGTACCGCAATACCAACAGAATTGCCTGTACCACATGCGACCGTACTCGCACCAGCAGTTGCTGTATAGTTGGTTGGCATACTTCCCTGCATTACACTATTAGCAGCTGCACTTACATTCACTGTAGAACCTGATACAGCGACACCTTTCGCTGTATTCAAAACCTGTCCCGCAAAATTGGTTGAAAAAGCCGCCGAGACCGCACCAGCGACTCCCTTTAGGGCAGCACTTTCCGCATCACCCTTGAGGTCAACAAATTTTGGCAAGGCGGTTGCCGCCAGGATGCCAAGAATTACGATTACCATGACCAATTCAATTAAGGTAAAGCCTTTCTCTTTATATAACATAGACACCTCTCTACATCTTTAATGAATAAAAAATGAAATTGATCGTTGTAATGAAATGACATTAATTTACCACATTAATTACTATTTTAGCCAATTATCCAGTCGCACATATACTTCATCTAGTCCCAGGCCGCGCGTGGCGGAAAACAATTGTACCGTCTCGCCGTGGTTGTCACGGGCAAGCAAGGCTTTTACAGTTTGTAAATTCGTAAGAGCTTCGGCATGACTCAGTTTATCCGCTTTGGTAAGGAGGATATGTACCGGCATAGGAATAACCGCACACCAGTTTAACATATTTTGATCTAATTCTTTTAATGGATGACGTGAGTCCATTACCACCACGACTCCTCGCAGGCTGCGCCGTGCTTTTAGGTAACGCTCCAGCAACCCTTTCCAGTGGCGTTGCAGGGCGGGTGGGACTTGGGCGTAACCGTATCCCGGCAGGTCCACCAGGCGATGTCCTTCATCCAGGGTAAAAAAATTGATTTGCTGCGTTCGTCCGGGTGTACGGCTGGCGCGAGCCAGTCCGCCAATTCCCGTAATCGCGTTAATGACACTGGACTTCCCAACATTGGAACGCCCAGCGAAGGCCACTTCTACACCATCATCGGGCGGAAGCTGGGCAAATTCGTGGGCACCGGTAAGAAAACAAGCACGACGATAGGCGGGTTTCATGATAAAAATTTGTTTTCCAGTTAAATCAATTTTAACGCCTGGGATAGGCGGCTTTAATTATAATAGAATAATAGAATGACAAGGGAGCGAAGCCGAAAGGCTTCTGTCACCAGGCCGCGTAAGGTCTGACCGCCGGTAAAGACCGGCAACTTCAACTTCAAGAAAAAACAGGAGGACGGCGCTTACTCACCATGGCTGAAACCAGAGGTTTTCGCGCCGAATTTATATGAAAAAATTTGCCACCTGGCTGGTAAGTCTATTATGGTTCGTTTCAATGCTATCCTTTGCCGTTGAACTCCCAGCTCGCGCGCTTGAGGAAGGCTTCGATTACCAAAACATTATTCCACCCGTGCCTCCACACAACAAAGTTTCTGGTCGTGTTGAGGTCGTGGAAATGTTTTGGTATGGCTGCCCCCACTGCCTCCATTTTGAACCCATTCTTAAAAAATGGGTGCGTGGCCGTCCGGCTAATGTCGATTTTATCCGGGTTCCCGCCATTTTTCATGACTCCTGGGAACCACTGGCACGAGCATTTTACACTGCGGAATCGTTGGGAATTGCAGATCGCATTCATGATCCCCTCTTCAAGGCGGTGCAGGAAGATCACCGCAAATTAGATACCATTGAAACTATCAGTGATTTCTTTTTTGAACAAGGGGTTGCCCGTAATGACTTTAATAGTGCCTATTCTTCTTTCAGCGTGGAAACTCGGATTCGCCGCGCTAGGGATTTAACCAAACGTTATGGAATTGATGGCGTACCGACGATCATTGTTAATGGAAAATATCGAACCAGTGGAACCCTTACCGGGGGACTGGAAAAAATACCTCCGATTATCGACGCGCTGATTCAAAAAGAATTAGCGGTGGAAACTCCCTGAATACATTCCCACGCTTGTGCGTGGGAACAAATCACGATGATTAAACATTATCGATTATAATTTATATTTCTTGATGAAAACAATACGGATTAAAAATTTATTAAAAAATACTGATGCCCTGTCTAAATTAAAAATGAAGTTTTCCAGGAACTTAATAAATTTCACTGGAAAGATCTACTCCAGGATTAACAAAAAATTTTTAGCCATTCATGAAATAATCCGCAAACAAAACCCGCGCATTTTTTTTGGGATAACAGGAGCTTTATTATTATTGTCGGCGTTGATTTTTGGATTTTCCGCAAGCAATCAAGAAAAAACTATTGTCATAATGACGGCAAAAAAGGATAAATCGTTAGTTGTTCAGGTTGCACAAGAGAAACATGACGATAAGCAAATTGATGTTAATGAAAAACCTGAACGAGCTGAAAAACATGAAAAAAATGAAGAAGAAACACCACCGGAAACGTTTGTTTTTCTTGATTTTTTTTCCGAGATGCTAGAAACCAGTTTTGGTGGCGTTGGGGTAAAAATCGCCGAGTTGACGCCAAAAGTTCAGCATGTCAACGAGATGTATCAACATGGCGAAAAACATCGTGCTTTCGCTAAGGCACTTGGAATTGCTACTGAAGTTGTTCTGATTGGTTTTTTTGTAGAAACTTTTGGCATTGGTGAAATGTTTATCTCGGCCATCTCATTTCAAGATAACTGGCCTCTTCTGATGGGGCAATCGATGCTTGGAGTGATGCTGTCAACAAAGGTTGCCTTGTTTCTTGGCGAACAAGTAGAGGAAGCCGCTGAACATCAGTATGAACATGATGTGCAAATCGAGTCGAATGCAAGAAAGGCGCATTCACCGGAAAATAATCACGGCGATCCCCATCATTGAAATATTGCGTGACGTTATTCACCAAGCAGAAGTTTTCTTGGAATGAGGGCCGAAAGGCGCTCAGTCGTTGAGCCAGGTGCTAGTTATGGTCTGACAGCTGGGAAAGACCAGTAACTTTTTTATTGAACGTAAATTTCAAAATTAAAATTAAGGAGGGCGGCGCTTTCTCTCCATGGCTAAAGGTAGGAGTTTATGCGCCGAATTTGGATGATATTGCAACGCTTATTATCAATATTGTTTACCTTATTATTTACCCTTCCCGCCTGGGCGGGAGGACAACATGCCGATTTCACCGCAGTGATTGAGCAGGCAAGCCGTGCGGTTGTCAACATCAGCACCGTCCAACGAGCTTCCGCGCCTAATAAAAAATCAGGTGTCTTTAATAGCATCCCTCCTGAATTACGTGACTTTCTGGATCGATTCCTTGAACGTCCGCCTACCCTGCAGGAAGAACAACAAGCCAGAGCCTTGGGTTCTGGTTTTATCATTTCACCGGATGGCTATATTCTCACCGCTGCGCATGTCGTAAAGGACGCTGACGTAATCGTGGTCCGTGACACCAATCGCCGTGAATGGACAGCTAAGGTGGTGGGAGCCGATTCATTAATCGACGTGGCCTTACTCAAGGTTAATGCCACAGATCTCCCCATTGCCCGTATCGGTAACTCCGATACCCTGAAGGTCGGCCAGTGGGTACTCGCCATTGGCCAACCCTTTGGGTTGGACTATACCGCCACCTCTGGCATCGTCAGTGCGCTGGGTCGCAGCCTTCCCAACGATACTTATGTTCCTTTTATCCAGACCGATGTTGCGGTCAATCCCGGTAGCTCGGGAGGCCCCCTGTACAGTATGAATGGTGCGGTGGTGGGAATTAATTCTCAGATCTACAGCCCAAGCGGTGGTTACGCGGGATTATCCTTCGCCATTCCCATCAATGTCGCCATCGAGGCTGCGGAACAGCTTAAAACCCGTGGACGAATCATGCGTGGTTGGTTGGGAATCACCATTCAGAGAGTAAGCCAGGATTTGGCTAATTCCTTTGGACTTGATCGGCCCCACGGTGCATTGGTGAGCAGGATTGATCCCGAAAGTCCAGCACAAGCTGCCGGCCTTCAGACTGGGGATATTCTGGTGGCCTATGATGGCCATGCCATCGACACTGCGGCTGATTTACCACCCTTAGTGGGCCGTACCCATCCGGGTGTCAAGGTACCCGTAACCATTCTCCGCAACGCCAAGGAGCAAACCCTGACGATTGACGTAGTTGAATTGCCTCGTGAAATGGCAGAAAGACGTGTGACTAAACCAAAAATAGGTCGATCCCGAAAAACTCCAGAGCCGCCGCCATTGTTGGGTCTTACCGTAACGGATCTGCCTGCCAGTGATCACGAAGGACCACACGGGGTAATGGTCAAACGTGTAGAAGAAGGACCGGCGCGCGCTGCTGGCATCCATTCCCACGACATCATCGCGCGCATCGGGGGTGTTGCTGTTCGTGATACTAAACATTTTCGCACCCTGATTCCAAAACTTCCCAGGGGACAAACTGTTCCAATACTGGTGCTAAGAGAGGGTAACCCAATGTTTTTAGCGTTAAGAATTCCTTAACCACGCGACGGTCAACCATGCCCCATCATTTTCTTGATATTCGTCATCTCCTTTGCCCAATGCCCATAATCCATGTTCAGAATCGGATTGCTAATCTTGAGTCAGGAGAGGTGTTGGAGTTGGTCGCAACGGATCCTGGTGTGTTGATGGATATTCCCACTTGGGTACGAATAAATGGTCATCGGCTTTTGGCCAGTCAGCATGAGGCTGGGGAGATCCGCATGATAATTGAAGTAGTCAATCACCCACAGCAGCAGAACCAGTCAATCACCCCGCCCTAAAGGGCGGGGCTTGTAGAGCCAATCGACAAGCCCGAGATTGACCAGCCTAAGTCCGAGCAATCGGGCTACGTTGCAACGAAGTAAAAAGACTCACCTTGGGGCGCTTCCTCAACTCCAAGCACTGAAAGCGGCGGATGCAGACAAAGTTCGGGTAACTACGAAACGGTCTGCTGCAAAGTTCGTAAGAACTGAAGCTGCGTTGCAACATTGGCGAGGGGAGCCACACCGTAAGGTGTGCGTTACTAGGCCCGTAAGGGCTGACAGCCGGGAAAGACCGGCAACTTAAAAATTTTGCTATCTAAAGGGACGGAAAAAACCGTCCCCTTTCATCCCCGCCCTAAAGGGCGGGGTTTCTCGGGGACATTGATGACATCGTTGAAAAAAGATCATGATCAGCGTTACCAAGAAACTCAATCGGCCAACTGGCTTGCTACCGGTGCCGACATCCTGCTCACCGTGGTCAAACTCATCTTTGGGATTATTGGACAGTCACAAGCGCTACTTGCGGATGGATTCCATTCCTTAGCCGACGTGGTTGCTGACCTGCTCGTTTTGTTCGCGGCTCATCATGGTCGGGAAGGCCCCGACGCCGACCATCCCTACGGTCACGCGCGTATCGAGACCGCCGCTTCCGTGGGTATGGGTTTGATATTGTTCATCATCGCCATTGCACTCATCCGGGATGCCGTGGAACGTCTTTTTGAGCCGACCCTACTCTTGATTCCCGACCGAACACCGCTGCTCATCGCGGGGCTGGCGCTGCTGATTAAAGAATTGCTCTACCGCTATACCCTGAACCTAGCTCGTCGCTACCGTTCCCCGCTCATGATGGCGAATGCTTGGCACCATCGTTCCGACGCGGTTTCTTCGTTGGTCGTGCTCGTGGGAGTCGCCGGCACACGAGCAGGATTGCATTATCTAGACGCAATAGGAGCGGTAGCGGTGGGGTTGATGATTATTCATGCAGTTTGGGAATTAACCTGGGAGTCCATACGCGAACTGATTGACACCGGATTATCCAATGAACAGGTAGAATCGATAAGACACGCCATTTTGGCGGTGGATGGCGTGAAAACTCTCCATATGTTGCGTACCCGTCACATGGGTATGAATGCCTTAGTTGATGTCCATATTCTTCTTGAAAACTCAGAAATTAGCGTTTCCGAAGGACACCAGGTAAGCGAGGCGGTACGTGCCAGGCTTATCGAAGAGATTGAAGAGGTGATCGATGTCACGGTACATATTGATCCCGAAGATGATGAAGGCCAATCCAGTTGTATTCAGCTTCCTCTTCGCGATCAAATCCTAGCCCGGGTTAAGGAAAGATGGCATGACGTGCCAGCGGCTGATCATCTGCGTGAGGTTATTCTCCATTATCTGGATGGACGGGTTCACTTGGATGTTGTCCTACCTCTTGCATTACTGGAAAAAACCCAGGATATCCAGGAACATGCTCGCCAAATTGAAACATCCCTCAGCGCGGCTGCAATATCCGATTCCAGCCTCGGTCGGATTCGCGTGCGTTTCGAGTGACCTAATTTTCTAGTTGGAGTCCGCCGCTAATGCTTAGTCGCCTGCCTTCCCTGGCAGGCTCCTGCGCA
>CAUYTW010000321.1 GCA_963575715.1 Gammaproteobacteria bacterium
CGGGCTTGTCGATTGGCTCTACAAGCCCCGCCCTTTAGGGCGGGGTGATTGACTGTAATCCTGAATGCTGATTTCCTCCATCTAGCACGCTTTTTCCAGCATTATGTCGAATATCTTTAATCTTGATTGGTTCTCGAGAAGATTTGATTTCTACATCGCCTTTTAGGAACAAAATGCGCTCTGCAAGGCAAATAAACAACCCCGCCGCAAGCGGCGGGGTATTCAAATTCAAAATCAGAAGAATGCCAATTGGCCATTTTTGTGTATCTTATTACTAATCTGTGCATTGGTTAATTGAACTGATTCTTCTTTAAAGAATGCCCAAACTTTTTCTGACATTTTTTTTTAATGATTCTAGAAGTTGTGTAGCTTTTGTTTTCAATTCCTCTACACTACAAATTAGATAACGTGCTATACCTTGAGCTTTAATATTATTCCAGACTAATTCGACAGGATTAATATTTGGGAAATAAGTAAGTAGAAAAAATATTTTTACTTTTCCATTAGTTGTTTCCAAATATTCTTTAACTACTTTGAAATGATGGACAGAATATCCATCAGTGATAATCCAGGCCGGGGAGGTAACATCCTTAATCAAATTTTTTAAGTACTCAATAAATACATTACCATTTAATAATTGTGTTCCTATTTAAAAATATAATTCTCCTTCATTCGTTATCGCCACAATCATATTAATACGATAACGTCCCCCTGTAGAAGGAATGATAGGGGTTAACCCTCCAAGACTCCATGTCGTGCCAGTGTGATAATCAGTACGAACTCCAGCTTCGTCAAGAAAATAAATTTTTGCTCCGTTTTTCTCAGCTAATTCCTTAATTTTATGGAATTCATTATTTTTCCAATTCTCCACAGCAGCGGCCTGACGCTCTATAGCGCGACGGGCTGGATGCTGTGGAGTTAAACCAATACGGTGCAATAAACAGCTAACCGCAGAACGGCTCATCTGAATTGAAAATTCATTTTCGCTCAATAGGTTTCCCGTCGAGGATCGGCAAGTGCGGCAAACTAGGGTCTGGGATCAGGCAGCATGGGAGTTTAGGGGGAAAGTAACGAAACCGTCATCCTTTCCTTTCTTGTCAAGGGGGTAGATAGCGCGATTGCCCTGAATATACCAAGCTAAAAGTTGATTTATCAGATAGAAAAACCGATAATGAAATATTTTGTAAATCAAAACGACCTAAATTGAAATTATAGGCTAACTAGTCAACTCCGAGACTTGCTTTCACAAGCCTCGTTCTTTACGGCGGAGTAGTTGACAACCTATTCTATCTTTTCCTGAAGATATTGAGAAAAATATCCCTTGTATCGTTGACGCAGTTCAGAAGCTTCCCAATCATTTTCAGTAATTTTTTTTCTGCAATTCGGCGATCCACATTTGCAGTCCATTTCAAAAATGATATTACTGCCTACAGATTTAGATATGGTCATGGCATAATCGAAAGTAATTTCTTCATCTGCCTTAATATCGCGCATCGCTACAATAAATATCTGCCCTTTGAATCCGCTGTTCGGCTCACAGCTATGATTGAAAAAATCCGTATCTTCCGTCTCAACAGCCTTTCTGTAGCCTATTACAAATCGTTCTTCTATTTGCATAGGATAATTCTGAAAAACTTTTGGTAACTCATTAATTTCATCAATAAACATAATATCGCCGCCCAAAATTGCTAATCGTTCATTTTTCACGATATTTGTTTTTGCAAACACACCATTATTATGCTTTTTTGATTCGCGTATTTCTAATTTCGGATTTAACCAACTGCTTAAAAGTGGCATTTTATTGTCTCCAATGAGATAGGTAAAGCTCCTGCCTTTAGGTAAAAGCTTTAACAGTTTTTAATATGTCGATTATCAAGGTACATCACGAATGATGCTGTTCGAATATCGAATCAACCGGTGAGGATTAACTTAATCGATTTAATTTATAGAGGGCTGTCACCATTTGTCCGATCCAGAAGGAATGCTTCATGCGCGTCGTATTCAATAGATTGCTGTTAACATTTATTTTTTTTATTTTCACCCTTTTTTTGGTTACAACTGTTTTTCATTGGAATTGGCTGCGCGTGCCACTTGGCTTATTGTTTAGTACGCAATTTGAACGAAAATTGACCTTCCTACACCTGGACTTGAATCTTTTCTCATGGCAACCTGAAATTCGCATTCATGGGCTACAGCTCGCCAATACCTCTTGGGGAAAAAATTATTTTCTTGGCGAGGTGGAAAAATTGATGGCGCGAATAGATCTTCGGGCGTTATTACAAGGCCGCTGGGTATTTTCGGAAATTATTTTAACTCGTCCTGTGCTGCATCTGGAACTTTCCCACCAAAATATTCCTAATTGGGTTTTGGGGAAAAAAAAAAGGAACCACTGAATTTTAGCGTGGGTCGACTTACTATTCAAGAAGGAACTGTAAGTTTCAGCGCACCTCAGTTAGAAACGGATTTTACTGCTCAGGTGACGGAAAGACCAATTCCTGGCAGTCGCGCCTTGGTGCTGCACGGTAGCGGCTTGATTCGCAATGGCCACGCTGAACTAAAACTGCGTGGCGACTCTCTCGCCGCTTTTTTAGAGCCAGGACATTCTTTTGGATTGGAAGGGTGTTTTACTTGGGGCTATACCCACGGACGTCTAGGTGGAATAGTGGAGTCTCCGTTGACTTTTCAAGGAGCCAATTTTGAATTTGAAATGACCGGTCCGAGTCCTGCTGTCCTTTTTCCTATTACCAGGGTGAAATTACCCGATCTCCCACGGTATCAAATTCAAGCGCATATTATTCAACAGGAAAAAAAATGGATAATACAAAATATTCAAGGAATAGTTGGTGGCAGTGATTTTTCGGGAGAAGTTTTCTTTGAAGAAATGGAAAAAAAATCTCGCCTTGTTGGTCGGCTGAAATCCAATCAACTGGCGTTAATCGATATTGGCATCGGCCAGGATCAACCACCGGAAAATACTTCCACGCCATTAGAACCAATTGAAATAGACGTTAATCTTGAATTTCAAGGCCATCGGGTTATTACGCCGCTGATTTTGGAGGAGGTTAGGACTCTTCTTCGCGTCAAAGAAGGACAACTGTATCTGGATTCTCTCAATTTTGGATTAACGGGCGGACAAGTCCATGCCATGGTGAAGCTGGATACTCATTACAGCCCGATGCCAACCACCTTGGATGCTCGTTTTCAACGGCTTGATTTAAATAGACTTCTTGCTCCGTTGGGTATCAAGCAACAGGATAGTGGAACCTTGAGCGGGCAGGCACAATTTACCAGTGGTGGTGGCTCGCTAACCGATATCCTTAGCTCTGCTGAAGGCAGTGCCTTTTTCGTCGTTACGCGGGCGCAGCTAAACAGTCTATTGCTCGCCCTGGCACGACTGGATCTTGCCAAAACATTAAATTCGCTTCTTTTTATCGATAATAGCGTAGAAGTGCGTTGTGCGGTTGCGCAAGTACGCGCTCATCAAGGAATACTTTCCATCACTCCAGTGGTAATTGACAGTACTAGCACAAAGGTAACCGGAGGAGGAACTGTGGATTTACGCCGAAATCATCTTGACCTCACCTTTGAGCCTCACCCCAAGGACTTGAGTCTGTTCAGCGCTTATTCACCCTTTCACGTCACGGGGAGTCTTCAATCTCCAGAGGTGCGCCCCAAGGTAGGCCCGCTTGGAGGACGCATGGCTGCCGCCGCCGCGTTGGCGGCATTGGTTGGACCAGTAGGCGCGGTAATGCCCTTCATCGAACCTGGTATTGGAGATGATAACGATTGTCAAGATTTAGTTCGTGATACCGCCATTCCTTTTGAAGATAAAAGGTAACTGCCCAAGCTATCCATCGTGGGTTGCTACTCAATTCGTGGCAGCCAGTGAAACGGAGGTTGAGCATGGTGAGAGAGATTACTAACCGCGTCGTCATTGGAAGTGATATTCTGCGAGCAGCATCATAAATTAAAAAGGAATTAAAAAAATAGTAGAAGTTACGCAGTTGAAAATTGAAAATTTAAGTCATTCTGCGCGCAGCGAAGCGGAGTCGCAGAATCCATCTATAACTTATAGAGATTCTACGTTCTGCGACTGCGCGCAGAATGACAGAAAAAACTCAATTCTTTTATAGAGCGGCAAGTTCAACTGCGTAACTCCTAGCAATAATGAAAATTCTTCTGAGTTGTCTGTCGTTAAATATCTTAAAGAGACAAATCATATCAACTTAACATTAAAAAATGACGATATTTTTTCTGGAAAATAAATAATGTTATTTCTTGCTAACTGGTTAATTACAGAATTATCTTTGTTTGCCGGATTGAAATGATATCAGCCGAGTCCATTCTCTGATAAAGAGCAAAGCAATGCTTCGTAAGCATTCCGATAAGAAACTTTTCTCTAACCAAGATTTGAAAAATTTTTCTGTTAATGACAATACATTGCGAAAGCAGGCTGAAGAGAGAGTGGATCGGAATATTGCTGTTGCAGGAAGCTCGCTGATATTGACCACTGTGGAGGTATTGACCAATACGCCCATTCTACTTCCAATGGCAACTCCAGGATTAATTTATATTGAAGTTCCTGTGGGAGTGGATGCCTATCGTTCTATTTTCAACGATCGTAAGTGTGGCGCTTTTGGTGATAAATATCTGGATGTTGGCGTCCTGGCGACAGGCGCCTCGAAAACCATCACCGTCTCTCTAGCGGCAGGTGCGGCGAGAGAAAAAACCCTGCGTGCCTTCGTCGATAGCTGGTGCGAAACTTCCGAATCCAACGACGGCAATAATCAATTTACTCAGTGTTATTCCGTTCAGTAGAATCTTGGCAGGTTAAACGCTCTGGCTGACAATGCCGCCACGATCAACTTGAACGTAGCGGCTTATAATTTCAGTCATTCTGCGCGAAGCGAAGTCGCAGAATTCATCTACGGGCGCTAACACGACCTCCGCATCCTGTATAGAATTACAAATTCAACTGCGTAACTTCTAATTGCTTTCATCTGCATTAATGTCCAGCGTCCTTTTGGTATGATCATACGGGTCTTGACAGTTATTAAATTATTTACAGCACTACCTGATAACGAGATTTCAGATATTTCAAGTAAGTATTTAATAATTGACTGTCTTGGGGAGGACAATAAATTCCGCTGTCGGCCAGTCCTTGCGTAACATTCCGATAGTCAAACTTCATTCCTATGGATGACATCTCCAGGTAAGAAAGGTAAGTTTTCGGCATATCTCCGGTAAATAACGGCAGCAAGGCACCAAAGAGATTGTCGGGGGAATCAATATTCATCTGGCGCATGGTGGATAACCATTGAGAATATTCGATCAATTCAAGATGATACCCAATCTCTGCTAAAGTTTCGACTAATTGGATAAAGGTTAAAGGTTTTGGATTGACTAAATGAAATATCTTTCCAGAATTGTCTGTCTGCATGGATAGATGAACCATCGCCCGACTGACAAAGTCAATCGGTGTCATGTCAATAAGCATCTCTAATCTGGGAACGGAATGATGTTGTAAAAAATAACGCAGTAATACGATAACGATATGATCGGTATCCATGACACCAGTTTGACTATGACCTAGGACGGCACCAGGTCGATAAATGGTTATCGGAATACCATGTGACTGAGCCATGAGCAGCAATTGTTCTGCTACCCATTTGCTCTGGGCATAGCCACCGTAAATGGTATCCTCTATTTTTAAGTCATGTTGTTCCAGGATTGCCGGATAGCCAACATAGGCGGGTGATTCAAAAATACCAATGGTCGAGGCATAGTGAACCGGCTTGATTTTATGGCAGCCGGCCAATCGCAAAATTTCCTGAGTTCCCCAGACATTGGTCGCTTGAAGCGCCATATAGGGATAAAGTAAATTGACCTCCGCTCCAAGGTGATAAATAATATCAATTTCTTCGGCAAGTATATCAAATTCTGATTCGTTTAATCCTAACCTTAATTGTGTTAAATCTCCCTTGACCGGAATAATCCTGGGATTGAGAGTTTCATCGCTGACGAATTCATTCAAACCATAACGCCGTAAATTCTGATAAATGCGCTCCTTAGCCTTGGTAATGGTTTTACAGCCGCGAATGAGGCAGTAAATATCAGCCTCGGTTTGGTGTAGTAGCTCATTAAGCAAAAAAGCTCCGATAAAACCAGTAACGCCTGTTAGTAAAATCCGTTTTGGAGATTCAATCATCGGTGCAGTGGAATGTTTGTTTCCCCAGATATCTGCCGGTGGAGATACATATTGCTGCAATTCACCGACCGTGAGGGCTGTCAAGGTATTCATTATCTGACCACCCTGTTGCTGCTTTTTAATTACCTGCCCCCATTGGGCAACAGTCGGATATTCAAACAAAGAGGCCAAAGGTAAATCGACCTGAAAAATTTCTCGTACCTGCGACAGTAACTGCATAATCAAGAGTGAATGTCCACCTAGGTCGAAAAAATTATCGTCTCTACCAATCGGCTGGATATTCAAAATTCCTGCCCAAATTTCCACTAATTTTTCTTCCGTGGCCGTAATTGGTGCAGCATAGGGTCGATCTAAAACAGGCCGTTGTAATTTTGGAACGGGTAACAGGCGACGATCTAATTTTCCACTAGGAGTTAAAGGAAATTCATCTAGAAAAATAAAGGTGGCCGGTACCATATAGTCCGGGAGTTTTTCTTTCAGAAAATGACGTAGCTTTGGTCCAATCGCTTCCTTGCTTTGTAGTGGGTCATTGGCATAAACGGACCAAGATTTAATCGAGGTGGAAGCGGTTTGCAGCGCTGGAAATAAAGTTGCTGTCATGGTCGCAACTGAATCGCGCCGTTGAAACAGGACATCATAGTTAGCTAGGTGATCTTCTTGCGACCAGCAGAGATAAACCTGATAAGGTAATTCAGATGCCAAGCTCCACCATTGCTCAGGTTCGATTCCCCCAAGTTGCAGCATATTTTTTAATTCTCTGACCGTTACAGGTGTATCAGCCAGGGAGGTCATTGCCTGCGTATCTCTCCATAACCGTGCATTGGGTACCCCGGTAATGCCAAAAAATTCTGGCGCATATTCGGTCAGTCGCTGACGAACCGTGGTTGGCGTGAATTGATCCGCTTGCCAGGCAGACCAAACGAGTGGTGTAGCAGGCATTATCAATGGCTTGGCGATATGCAGGGTAACATCATAACGGAAGCGCGTTAGTTCATTTTGATAATGGCCGCGCTTTAATTGGATTTCCAGATGACTGATCTGCGGAAAATACTGCGGTAGGGTAGCAAAGAAAATTGGGCTGAATAGTAATTTTTTTTCTTCCGCCATACGCTCTTTAATCCGTTTTTTTAAATCATCTGTTGATAAGCTATCCGTTGCCTGATAAAGCTGAACTGATGTGTGGAATAGTTCCATTAGAGAATAACTCTGCACATCGCCGATAAAAATTTGACCACCAGGTTGTATTAAGCGAAGTACTTTTTCCAGAACTGCTATAAAGTAATCCATTCCTGGGAAAAATTGGATAACACCATTAATGATGATCGTATCCACGGGAGCCATTGGAATCGTGTCAATCGCTTCGGCAGCTACTTGTTGCAGAGATACTCTTTCCTGTAAGGCTGTTGAATCGATTTGTTGCTGGATATATTTTAGTCCCTCGGCTGATATATCAGTACCGTAATAATGCTCGCATTGTGGAGCGATACGAAATAACAATAATCCGGTACCACAACCAATTTCTAATACCCGTTTGGGTAATAGGCTCATAATTCGTTCCACGGTACGGGACACCCATTCCCGAACCTGTACTTCAGGCAATGATGCCCCCGTATAGCTGTCATTCCAGCCGCCGAGATGAAATGTCTCTTCCCATTGTCTGGTGGATACCCGATACGCCTCGTCCCAAATGCGCTGCCAGGTATGAATTTGCTCCAAATGTGTGCTACTAGTTTTTTTTAAAGAAGCAACTGGTTTGGGCACTATATAAGCGACTAATCGTTTATTTTGAATGGAGTCTTCATAAGGTACGACCACCGCTTCTTTCACTAGCGCATGGGAAGATAACAAAGTTTCTATTTCGCCTAGTTCAACCCTAAAACCACGGATTTTGATCTGGTGATCCGACCGTCCCAGAAATTCTAGGTTGCCATCAGGTAACCAACGGGCCAAATCACCCGTCTTATAGAGCCGTCCAGGACTATAAGGGTTACGGATAAACCTGGCAGCAGTCAGCTCTGGACGGTTGATATAACCCCGTGCTAATCCAACGCCTCCAATATAGAGTTCGCCGCAATTGCCAAGGGGAACTTGCTGTAGCGTTTCGTCTAACAGGAGAATTTGATTATTGTCAATAGGCTGACCAATCGGCGGAAGTTTTGGCCAGGTGGAAGAGGAACCGTGCAGGGTAAAGGCGGTCACGACATGCGTTTCAGAAGGACCGTAATGATTATGCAAAGAGCAGTGGTGCAGGTTGCTGAAAAAATTAATAACCGTCGGTGTGATTTGTAGCTGATCCCCCGCAGTAATGACTTCCCGCAAATGAAATGGTGTTATTTCCAAATCGATAGCGGTCATGGATAATTGATGCAATGCTACGGGTGGGAGAAACAATCGTTCAATTTCCTGTTCCATCAAGCAATGCAACAATACTTTAGGATCCCGCCTTGCGGCAATTGGCATGATGACAAGGGTTCCCCCCGAGCACAGGGTAGAGAAAATTTCCTGAAAAGAGACATCAAAACTAATTGGCGTGAATTGCAATGTTTTTGCGGTACGGGGAATGGAAGCAATTCGGTTTTGCCATTGAATTAAATTGACTAGAGCACTGTGAGGCATGGCTATTCCTTTAGGTTGCCCACTAGATCCCGAGGTATAAATAATATAGGCTAAATTTTCCGGTTCAGTTACCTTGGTGTGATTTTCATGGCTCTCCTGCGCAATTTGATCCCGGTAGGTATCCAAACAAAACACGGATAAATTATTGGTTGATAGTTTTTCTATTAAATAACTCTGTGTCAACAATAAAACACTACCTGAATCCTTAAGCATATAGCTAATTCGTTCTAGAGGATAGGTGATATCCAAAGGAACATATCCCCCACCTGCCTTTAAAATACCCAATATGCCTACCACCAAGTCTAATGAATTTTCTAAATACAGTCCAACGGGCGTATCAGCTTTAACACCACATTTTTTTAGAAAATGTGCCAATTGATTGGCCAAACCATTTAATTTTTGATAAGTAAATTGTCTGTTTTCATCAATAATAGCAATTACTTCTGGGGTGCGATTTACCTGTTCTTCAAATAGTTGGTGAATACATAAAGAGTTATTTTGGTTATTTGTCATATTTTTATTATGATATATGGTAGCATTACCAAAAGGAACCTGCAGAAATAATAATATCCTGCATGGTGATGGCGAGAGAGTCGTCCCGGCACAAAAAAAGCGCTACATTGGCAATTTCAGACGGTTGTATCATTCGTTTTTGCGGATGAGATTGTTTTATTTCAGCGAGATATTCTATTGGATTGCGACCCATGGCTATCGCAGTTTGTTGAATGGCCGATTTAGCCGTTTCGGTTTCCACCCAGCCGGGGCTGATCGCATTGCAAGTGACTCCATGAGGGGCACCCTCCAAGGCAACACAACGGGTTAAGCCGACCACCGCCGCTTTAGAGGCACAATAGGCTGGATAGGTCGGAGCACCAACCGAGGCAGCGGTGGAGGCAATATTAATAATTCTTCCCCATTTCTGATGAATCATTACTGGCAGGCAAAGTTTGATTGTTCGATATACACCATTGAGGTTCACGTCGATGATGTGGTGCCACAGTTCATCTGGATGTCCACACATTGTATGCTCGGGAAAAATTCCTGCGGCATTGATCAGAATATCTATTGGGCCGAAGGTTTCCACAGCCATATGGTAAAATTTTTCCACCTGGATGGTCGTACACACATCAACATTCAGGGCTAAAATAGTACCATCATTTGAGTCTATGGAAGTAGTCGCTGAACGTATGCAGGCAGTACGAGATCCAATAACGACCTTGGCGCCAGCGTTTGCCAAGGCTTGGGCAATCGCCCAACCAATTCCAGTTGCACCCCCGGTGACCATGGCCACCCGGTTTTGTAAAAATTGCTCATGATTCATCAATACTTCCTCTCACTTTTATTATTGAATGAGTAATGAGGGATAGATAAGTAATTACAATTTTTGATTATTCATCAAATTTTTTCAGGATCGGAGGCAATTTTTTTTAATAAATTTTGAAAATTAACTACCATTCCCGCGATAGTTGGTTCCTTAAATAAATCGGTGCAGTAAGCCAATGTCCCAGATATAGCATCCGTCCCTTCTATCAAATTCAATTCTAAATCATACCATACACCCTGCCAGGGCGGGATGATATTATTCGCTGATTCCACATTTAGACCATCAGACATTAGCTCCCCCTGATTAAACAATAATACACCCGCGTCTTCAAAAATCTGTTGGGGAATCATTGTAAACCAGACGGAATACAAAGAGTTCAGCGACAACGGTAATCGTTCCGCCAGTAGTTTCATCGGATAGCCCTGATGATCCATTGCCGCCAGCACGGTACTCCGCACCTGCTGAAATAGGTTGCTAAAGTCGATTGATTCAGGTATTCGGGTACGCAGAATTACGGTGTCAGCCAAATATCCAACTACATTGACGAATTCTGGTTGCGTCCGATTGAGAGTATGAGCGGCTACCAAAATTTCGTCTTGTCCGCTGTATTGGCGGAGCAAGATTTTGAATGCCGTCAGGAGCAGCATATACAGCGTACCCCCCTCATTCTGAGCCACTGTACGTAGTTGTTGTGTGAGGGGACCGTCAATCTGAAACGGGTAACAAACGCCATAGTGACTGGCTTTAGGAGGCCGATCATAATCCGTTGGCAAATTTAGGCGCGGTAAATCATTGGCTAACTGCTGTTGCCAGTAATGCCACAGTCGTTCCCCTTCTTCACTTTCCAGCATAGCGGTTTGCCAGCGAACATAATTGGAAAAAGAAAAGGTTACTGGTGGCAAAACCATCTCAGGTGGACACTGATGAGACTGATACAGTGTCCAAAATTCCTTTAACAATATAGCAAAAGCTGTGGCATCCGCGACGATATGATGAACGACCATTAGAAACAGATGGTCAGCGATCCCCTTGCTGAATAAACAGCAGCGTAGCACAGGTCCGCACTTTAGGTCAAAAGGCTTTCGAGCAGCCTCCTGTATCAGTGATGACGATTCCTCCCAAGACTGACAATCCACTTCTATCATTTCAAAATCGACAGTTTGAGAGGGAAGAATCCTCTGCATCAAATTTGCACCGTGCTTAAAATAAATGGTACGTAACACATCGTGTCGGTCAGTTAACGTTTGCAGGGTATTTTTTAAAGCTATTTTATCCACAGGGGAGACAACCCGCATCGTCATGCAAATATGATTACAGGCTTTATTGGCGGTCTGCTCATGTCGGAGATAACATTCCTGTTGATTATAGAGTTGGGGATAGGTTGCTTCTTCAGGCCCCGCCTCTGAATATTTCTCAACATGAAGGATCGGTTGGTTTTGAGACAACGGTGCAAAGAGGATTTTTGCCAGATAATCCGTTAATTCCGCAAGAGTAGGATATTTCATCGCCAACGTCGCCGGCAGAGATATTCCAAAACTTGCAGCCAGACGACTACCCAATTGAATGGATTGTAGGGAATCCATTCCTAAACTGAAAAAGTTTTTGGTATCGGTGGGCGCTGTTCCAACAACGGTTTGAATTTCGTTCAGAATATGCTGTTTCAACCGTGCATATCGTTCTTCAGGAGCAATATGGGCGAGTGGTTGCTGGGTGGGCAAGGATGACGGATGCCAGCGGAGTTGATATATCCAATCGGTGCGAAGGGTGTTCTCCGACAGGGTTTGAAGGTTGGCAGGACTCAGTGTCAGCCCCACGGCTTCAGCGACTACCTGACCGCTGTCGGATAAGAGGGTGAGGTCAACGGTCCTGACACCGGTTGCTGATGCGGTTTCTTTCTCGCGAATTTTTGCGTAACTCCAAACGGTCTGATGACCGCCGGCATCAAAGAGTTGGAATGTCTCAATTCCAAAGGGTAACAGTGGTTCATCTGATATTGGTTCAATCGCTGCCACGCTGACACGAAAACAGGCATCGAGTAATGCGGGGTGGAGTTGGTAGTTTTCCGTTTCAGATAACAGCGTTTTCGGAAGTCGGATCCGCCCCAATGCTTCTCCTTTGCCCTGAAAAATCTGCTCTAGTCCTCGGAATGCGGGACCATAAACCAATCCCTGTTCGGCAAGATGTTGATAATGTGCCTGAATCGAGAGTTCAGCGGGGCACTGCGCCTGCAGAGAAACCAGATTTTTCTCCAAAAACAGGCGTTCTGACCTAACCTCGGCCATGTCTCCGGCGCTGTGCAGTCGCCATTCCTGCGAGGCTTCCGCCAAACTAAAGACTTGCCAGCGATAGCCGTTCGGAATTGGGACACACAACAGTTGAACGGTGGTTTCCCTTTCGGAAAGGAGCATGGGGCGTTGAAAAGCAACATTTTGGATAAAAAACGACTTTCCCCGAAATAGTTCCTGTCCTGCATTCAAGACCATTTCCAAATAAGCCGCTGCCGGGAAAATCGGTTTGTCAGACACCCGATGATCGGTCAGATATGCCGGCGAGTCGATGGACAGATTGCTTTGGAACACTATCTCCGGTGAATGCGCCAGAATAATTTTTTGACCTTGCAGCGGATATTCCGCCACGGATGGTTTATGTGCCGCGAACTTTCTATTTATCCAATATCGCTGCCGCTGGAACGGATAAGTCGGCAAATCTACTTTTTGACGTTTATAATAGGCGTCAAATCCCTGCCAATTCACCGGCATCCCATGCACATACAGAATTGCCAATGACTCTGATAATTGTTTCCAGTCACTCTGCTGCTTGGGGTATAAGCTGGGGAGCCATAAATTATCCGCACGATTGGCTGCCAAATTCAATTTTTCAGAGTTCCATTCCGCTAGACATTGCTGTCCCAATCCCAGTAGCGTGGGTTGGGGGCCGACTTCGATAAAAACTTCTACTCCTAATTCTGTCAACGTTTTCATTCCCTGAGCAAATCGTACCGGTTGACAAATTTGCTGCACCCAATATTCTGCCCCCATTGCGGTGATCAACCCGCCGGTAAGATTTGACACCAGCTTTAGCTGAGGCGGCTTATAGGTCAGACGTTGGGCAATACGTTCAAATTCCGCCAACATCGGTGTCATCAGTGATGAATGAAAGGCATAGGACACGGAAAGCCGTCGGCATCTGATGCCCTGATCGGTTAATTGTCTGATCAAAACTTCCATGCTTCCCGTTTGACCCGATAACACCAAACTCTGCGGCGCATTGAAGGTAGCAATGGTGATCTCATTTAGATAAGGCTGTATCAGCTTGGTCAATCCGGCTTCATCAAGTTGCACTGCGACCATCATGCCGGCAGATGGCAATTGCTGCATTAAACGCACACGTTCGGCAACCAACTTTAACCCGTCTTCCATTGAAAATACGCCTGCTACACAGGCTGCCGCATATTCACCCACGCTGTGTCCCATAACAAAATTAGGCACCACCCCCCATGATTGCCAAAGTCTGGCCAAGGCATATTCAATCGCAAACAGGGCGGTCTGAGTGTATTGAGTTTCAATCAATCGTCGCTCATTTGCTTCCTTATCTTTCCCGTAAAGAACTTCTAACAGCGGAATTTCCAAATAGGGACGCAGAATTTCCTGACACTGATCGATTACCGCCCGAAATACGGGATGGGTTTCATACAATTCCCGCCCCATGTCTGCATATTGCGAACCCTGCCCGGTAAACAGGAAAGCAATTGGAGCAGAAGCAGATTGACCCTGGACTAATCCTCTGACTGCGTTTCCCTGCCGAAATGCACGGAGTTTTTGCTGCAAATCCGCCGTAGTTTCTGCGGCTACTGCCAGCCGATGCTCAAAATGAACCCGTCCGGTATTGGCGGTATGACAAATATCTGACAACTTGAGTTCCGAATGGTCTGTCAGATGATTGATATAGTTGACAACCTGATCGGTCAGGGCTTTTTCGGTTTTGCCGCTCAGAGTGCATAAATGAACGGGGCGTTCTGGTACAGATAAATTGAAGGATTCGGAAGCCGGAGCTTCCTCAATAATCACATGAACATTGGTACCAGTCATACCAAACGAAGTGATCCCGGCCAGTCTAGTTTTATTCGTCCATGGGATCAAAGTAGTTGGCACCATGAAATTCAGTTCAGTCCATGGAATATGGGGATTCGGTTCATCAATATGCAGATTCGGGGGAATGAGACCATGCTGCAAAGACAAAACAACCTTAATCAGAGACGCAATTCCGGCCGCTGCTGACAAATGACCGATATTGCTTTTAACCGACCCAATCATTAACGGACGGGATCGATTAGGCGCAAACACCTGACCTAAGGCATTCAATTCAATTAGGTCGCCTAGTTCCGTTCCTGTGCCATGCGCCTCAATATAGTCAATCTGTTCTGGAAAAATTCGAGCATTTTGCAATGCCTGCCGCAACACTGCTCCCTGAGCCAATCCGTTCGGCGCGGTCAATCCATTACTGCGACCATCATGATTAACGGCAGAACCTTTAATAACTGCCAAAATCTTATCACCTTCAGCGAGCGCATCTGACAGACGTTTAAGAATTACTATACCGGCTCCTTCGCCAATCCCGAAACCGTCCGCCTGAGCTGCAAAGGATTTACACCGGCCATCGGATGAAATTGCCCGCAGTGAACTCAGCCCAATCAGGTTTGCTGGTGATAAAAATATAGCAACTCCACCCGCCAATGCCAGATGACATTCTCGAAGAGATAAGGACTGACAAGCCAGATGAACCGCCAACAGGGAAGAGGAACATGCCGCATCTAGCTGCATGACGGGTCCCTGAAGGTCTAGTATGTAAGCCAAACGTCCAGCGATGAGTCCCCGTAGACTACTGAGCATTCGATAAGCGTCAAGAGTTTCGGCTGCATCCTGATAGAGATGCCCGCCGGAATAATCGTCCCAAAAAGAGCCGATGAATACCCCGGTACTGGTCTGCTTCAGATCAGCCGGAGCAATTCCGGCGTTCTCAATGGCCTCCCATCCCACTTCCAGTAGTATGCGTTGCTGCGGGTCTGTACTCTCGGCTTCCAGAGGTGGGATCCCGAAAAACCGTGCGTCAAATTTATCTACCTCTTCTAAAAAACTGCCGGTTCGCACATACGTTTTGCCAGGTTTGTCCCGATTAGCATCATAATAGCGGTCAATGTCCCAACGGGAAGACGGAATGTCAGCAGTGGTATCCGTTCCTTTTCTGAGAAGTTCCCAGAATTTCTCGGGAGTATCCGCACCGCCGGGAAAACGACAGCCCATACCAATAATAGCAACCGGTTCCAGTTCTCCTGAAAAATTAGATTTTTTTAAAGAATTCACGGATGATTCGACACGCTTACTCAAATGAGTAGCTAAGGCATTAATAGTCGGATAGTTCCAAACTATCGCAGGTGATAATGGTTTCCCCATCCATTGCCCTAACTGTCTAACCATCGTTACCGCTAATATAGATTTTAGACCGTAATCAAAAAAAGGTTTATCCAATGCTATCGGTCTTGCATTATGTATCAGTGTCTGATTCAGCCAATTTTGAAGCCAATCTTTTATTTCATCGGAGGAACGCGCTGGAGACGCATCATCGAATACTGCCGTCTGAGATTGATCGCGCAAAATCCGTTTCAAAATTTTACCCGTTTTACTCTTTGGCAAAAAATCCGCAAATTTGATCACACTCGGCAATTTATACTCTGCCAATACCGGACGGCAAAAATCAATGATTTCCTCTGCCGTAGCAGTTTCACCGGCTTTCAGCACCAATTCCGCATGTACCTGTTCACCCATCAGCGGTTCAGGAACTCCATAAACAGCAGCATCAGCGATTGCAGGATGTTGATAGATACGATTCTCTATTTCAGAAGGATAAACTTTGTATCCTCCTACATTAATCATATCTTTGAGACGATCCACGATATAAAGATAACCGTCAGCGTCCAATTGTCCGATATCTCCGGTATGAAACCAGCCCTCTTTTAGAACCTGAGCGGTTTCTTCCGGACGCTGCCAATATCCTGACATTACATTATGGCCCCGGATAATAATTTCTCCCAGTTCACCCGTGCCCACCTTCTGTCCTTGATCATCTACAATTTTCACTTCAATCCCTTCCAAAGGAAGACCTACCGAATCCGGCTTCTGGAGGGGAGACGGGTTAAAACAGACCAGAGAGCATTCAGTTAATCCATAGCCCTGACTGACCGGCACGCCAATTTTTTGTTTCCAGCGTTGGGCAATCTCTAAAGGCAATGGAGCGGCAGCAGAAATATACCGTCTAATGGAACTCATTTCCGCCGCTGCCGCATGATCCAATAAAAGATTGTAAATTGTTGGCACCCCGAAAAAAGTAGTGACCTGATGCTCGGCAATCGAACGGACAATGGCACCGTTTTCAAACTCACGATGTAAAATCAGCGTCGCACCTGCCTCCAAACAGGAATTCAACGCCGCATATTGTCCAAAGCTGTGAAACAATGGTAAAAATAATAAAATACGATCATCTTCTGTATAACCAAAGAGTTCGACGCATGTTCGAATATTAGAGATGAGATTTTCTTGGGAAAGCATTGCTCCTTTGGGAAAACCGGTAGTGCCGGAAGTATATAGAATAACGGCTAAATCCTTAGCATCTCTTTCGACCGCTGTGAAATAGTGTTTCTTGGATAAATTCCGTTTCTCAATATTTTCGATAAAAAGTAGATGGCATCCGGGTGGTAAGGTAAATTTCGAAGGATTTAATGATTCAGTCGTAATGAGAACCTTAATCTGAGCATCTTGTAAAATAAAATCAATTTCCGCTGGTTTCAAAGTGGTGTTGACAGATACTGCAACTGCACCTAATTTTTGGATTCCCAAATAACTGCTGATGAAAGAAGGATGGTTAGGTAAACACAACGCCACACAGTCGCCGAAACGAATACCTAGTTCGGTCAATGTCCAAGCAGTTATATTGCTGTATTCCTCGAGTTCACTATATGTGATCCTGTTTCCTTCAAAAAAGATAGCGAGCTTCTGCGGACAGTGTCGGCTATGATGTTCTACATGTTGAGCAATATTCATGAGCATTATCTATCCCAATGCTGATAAGGCTTTTCAGGGTGTTGATTTAGCGCAGTTATTAACAGCTCACGCTGGCGCGTTAGCTGATAAAAGTATTACTACACAGGTGCAATTATTAACGATGCTGCATTGTGATTTTGAAAAAGTGCTGCACGCACTTTTGGAAATTCAATTAGTGAATGTTGATTTGGTATTAGCTGATTTTTTTGCCGATAGCCCCAACATCGCGTCTGCTATATTAAGCACTATCACTGACCATAAACTCAATCATATCGGTTTTGAAATTTGTGAACCCTTAGATGTCGTTGAGGCAATGTTAGCTAATTGGCTAGCGCAACTCAGTTTAGTATTGGCTAGGCCAGTAACATTAAATCGCCAATTACGCTTTCCTGCATCTAATGTATTTCGGCAGCGCGTGGGCGCAGTGACAGAAATTTTATGCTTATGGTTAAACATAGGCGAGCAGGGTGTTATGTTGGAGCTGTTCGATATTGCCCGTCCGATTGCAGCGGTATTGCCCAGCGGTGTGCATCAATTAAAGCTTAAACAGACAAACAGCAACCAAGCACAACATCGTTTAACCATGCACTATCTATTTGCTAACGATAAAATCTGGCATTATTCCATTAATGTCGCCACACGTAATATGGTACTAGAGCTACATGAAGCATTTATTTCTTTAACGACTGAGCAAACGCACTATAAATTGGTATCCCCCGCGCTCATTCAAAATCAATACGACCATTCTTTTCACACCAAAATCATTCATTTAACGCGCGGTTTAGAATTGGAATTTGTCACCCGACAAGCCTAATTATATTAAAACCGTTTTATGTTAATTTAACCCAAGTTGCTACCTATCCATAGTTATCAGATTACAGCAAGGTATAGCTAAAGAACTATAAAATGGAAATAAAAAGTTCTTCAACGGAACATCGTTT
>CAUYTW010000322.1 GCA_963575715.1 Gammaproteobacteria bacterium
CTCCGCTTCGCTGCGCGCAGAATGACTTCCTATTTTTCAACTGCGTAACTCCTACATAACTCAAGTTAGGTAGCAGCGTGGGTTACATAGTTAATTTTTTCCTGGAAAACTTATCATGCCCGCCCTGAAGGGCGAGGTTTATCGGGGACAATAATGAATCGTCGTGAATTCATGCAAATTTTGGCCGCTGCTTCGGCGGCAGGCTTCGCTCTTGATGCGCGCGAGACGCTTGCTACTGACAAGGATGCAGCGTTCTATGATCCACCGCGTTTCGGCAACGTACATTTTTTACATTTCACCGATTGTCACGCGCAACTGTTACCAATTTATTTCCGTGAGCCGAGCGTCAATCTCGGCATCGGCGACGCGAACGGAAAAACTCCGCACCTGGTTGGCGAACATTTACTCAAGGCTTACGGCATCCTGCCACACTCGGCCGAGGCTCATGCCTTCACCTTCCTTGATTTCGTTGCGGCTGCCGAGACCTATGGCAAGGTTGGTGGCTTTGCCCATCTCGCCACCCTGGTTAAACGTCTGCGTGCCGGACGACCCAACGCACTGTTGCTTGATGGCGGCGACACCTGGCAGGGGTCGGCGACCGCACTGTGGACACGGGGACAAGACATGGTTGATGCCTGCAAGCTCCTTGGCGTTGACATCATGACCGGGCACTGGGAATTTACGCATGGTGATCAGCGTGTGACGGAAATCATCCAACATGATTTTGCTGGCAACAACGGGGGCAACATCGAATTTATCGCCCATAACGTAAAAACGGCTGACTTCGGTGACCAGGTATTCATGCCATATTCATTACGAGTCTTGAATGGTGTCCAGGTGGCAGTGATTGGTCAGGCTTTCCCCTATACACCGATTGCCAATCCACGCTGGATGATCCCTGACTGGACTTTCGGCATTCAGGAAGACAACCTACGCAAGGTCATCGACGAGGCACGCGGCAAGGGCGCGCAGGTCGTGGTTCTGCTCTCGCATAACGGCATGGACGTTGACCTCAAGTTGGCCAGCCGTGTAACCGGCATTGATGTCATTCTCGGCGGTCATACCCACGACGGCGTGCCACAACCCGTCAAGGTAAAAAATAACAGTGGCGTCACGTTAGTCACCAACGCTGGTTCCAATGGCAAATTCCTTGCTGTCCTAGATTTCGCAGTGAACGGTGGAAAAATCAGCGATTTTCGCTACCAGCTATTGCCAGTATTCGCCAATCTGCTGCCTGCTGACGCGGAAATGGCGGCGTTGATTGCCAAAATTCGCGCTCCTTACCAGACCAGACTTGAAGAAAAACTCGCAGTCTCCGAGGGGCTGCTCTATCGTCGCGGCAACTTCAACGGTAGCTGGGATCAATTAATTCTCGACGCGATCATGGAGGTACAAGGTGCCGATATCGGATTTTCACCGGGCTTTCGTTGGGGTACCACGATTTTGCCGGGTCAGGAGATTACTTTTGAACACCTGATGGACCAAACCGCGATTACCTACCCGCAGGCAACCTTGACGGAAATGAGCGGCGAGCAGATCAAGACCATTCTTGAAGATGTTGGCGACAACTTGTTCAATCCCGATCCGTATTACCAACAGGGCGGCGATATGGTGCGTGTTGGCGGTCTCGGGTATACCTTCGATGTCAATGGCAAGATTGGCAACCGTGTGCGAGATCTGCATATTAACGACAAGCCGCTTGACGCTGCCAAAAAATATAAGGTTGCTGGTTGGGCACCGGTTAGCGAAGGCGTTCAGGGTGAACCAGTCTGGGAAATTGTCGCGCGTTATCTGCGTGATAAAAAAATTATCACTCCACGTAAGCTGAATCAGCCTAAGTTGGTGGGCGTTGAGTCCCCTGCTTAAAAAATGAATCGTGAACTACACAATGCGCAATAGGTCGTCGTGGATGAAGACCGATAAGCATCAGGAGCGGACTCAAATTAAAACTTTTCCGTTTCTTCTGATCTTGCTGGGATTAATGATTTTTGCCTTAAGCGCGATATTCATCAACCATATTTTCGACAACCATCAAAAAAAGGAAGTTATTCGTCTCCAAGTAATCGCTGATCTTAAAACTCGTCAAATCAGTAGCTGGCTCAATGAGCGTCAAAACGACGCGGAATATATACAAAAAAGCAGTACCTTCTTTGCTCAAAAAACCATGAATTGGTCACCGGCGGAAGTTACGACGCGTGACGAAATACTCCAAACGCAGGTAAAACATTTTTGCGAAACCCACGCCTACCACAATTGCATGTTGTTCAATGCCGAAGGTCATCTTCAGTGGGGAGAGAATAACGAAATAACGCCATTGTTGCTGGAAGCCATCGCGCAAGCGCGGCTTAATCATCAAATCCAGCGGGTTGGTCCCTATTTCGATTCTGCGGTTGGGCATGCGCGTATGGATTACCTGGTGCCGTTTTTTATTTCTCCCCTAGAGCCAGCTTCCATCATTGTTCTACATACCAATCCTCAGGATTGGCTATATCCGCTCCTGCAAGGCTGGCCCGTACCGAGCCAGACTGGCGAGACACTATTAGTCCGGCGCGAGGGCGATCAAGTTCTGTTCCTCAATGAACTGCGCCATTACCGGGATTCGGCGTTCAAACTGCGTATCCCAATTGCACATGCGGATCTCGTATCCGCCTTGGCGTTGCGAGGGGAAATCACTGAGTGCGAGATGGTGGCAGGCCATGATTATCGCGGCGTGCCGGTCATTGGCGTGACGCGTAAAATTCCCGACACGGATTGGTTCCTAGTGGCTAAATTGGACCAGTCTGAAATCAGTGATGGAATTTTTTTTACCCTGGTTCAAATTACACTCATTGGGCTGTTAATTTTTATTTCTGTCGGGGTTGGCATAGTAATGCTGCACCAACGCGAGGAGCTGACATTCGCCACCACCGTCCAAAAATATCAATCTGAGCGCATCGAAGCATTAAGCATATTGGATGCCATCGCAGATAGTATTCATGATCCTATTTTTGTTAAGGATCTAGAAGGCCGTTATCTGTTGAGCAACTTTGCTAATGCGAAAATTATTCGACAACCCCGTGAGGCCATACTTGGAAAAAATATTCGTGACTTATTACCATTAGAACAAGTTGAACGGATGATTGCTGTTGATGCCCAGGTAGTTGCCGAAAATCGTGTCATTGTCAAGGAAGATATATTCACGACAGATATGGGTGACAGGTATTTTGTGATCACCAATGGGCCGTTGCTTAACCCGCTGGGCGGAGTCATTGGTATTTTCGGTATTGCCCGCGATATTACCGATCATAAACGAACGGAGGAGGCGCTGCGTGAATCAGAGGAGAAATTTCGCCTCCTGGCGGAAAACGCCACAGATTGCATTTTTTGGATAGACGCTGATGGATTCTTCAAATATATCTCTCCTTCCTGTGAAAAAATTTTTGGATATCATCTCGACGCATTCCTTGCTGATCGGGATTTAATGGCGCGCATTATTCATCACGATGATCGCGCAGCTTATTTTAAGCATATCAGTCATGACAAACGTGATGATGGCCGGGAATTAAAATATCGAATTTTGCGCGCTAGCAATGAAATTTGTTGGATTTCTCATTACTGCAAGCCCATCTACGATAAGGGAGGAAATTTTCTTGGATGTCACTGTACTAGCCGCGACATCACTGAATACAAAAAATTTGAGGAAGATTTAGCCTTCCAGGCGCGCCGCGCCGAGGCATTATTGATATTACCTATCATTTCAGAACAGAGTGAAGAAAATGATTTCCTACAAGCAGCCTTGGAGATGGCAGAAACACTTACTGATAGTAAAATTTCCTTCATTCATTTCGTCAATGATGATGGTAAGACTATTGAGCTGGTTACCTGGTCGCCACGTACCATAAAAAATTATTGCACCGCCACCTATACCAGTCACTACCCGATGAATCAGGCAGGTATCTGGGCAGATGCCTTTCGGGAACACGCACCGGTAATGTTTAATGATTACGCGGCTTATTCAGATAAATGCGGTTTACCCGCAGGCCATGCCGAACTGAAACGGTTGATCTCGGTGCCGGTAATTGAACACCAACGGGTGGTGATGCTTGCCGGTGTCGGCAATAAAAGTAGTGAATATACCAATACGGATGTGGAAACCCTCCAGCTGATCTGCAATACGACTTGGCGCATCGTTCAAAGCCGCCGCTCGGAGTTGCTGTTGCGCAAGCTTTCCCTAGTAGTAGCGCAAACGCCGGAAAGTATTCTGATTACCGATCTCACTGCGCGTATTGAATATGTCAATGATGCCTTCGTGCAAATCAGTGGTTACACGCACGACGAACTGCTGGGCCAAAACCCGCGCATTCTTAATTCTGGCAAGACGCCGCGAGAAAATTACACCGCGCTGTGGAGCGCCCTTCTCCATGGCCAAACCTGGCGAGGCGAATTTTACAATCGACGCAAAAACGGCTCCGAGTACACGGAATTTGCTTACGTCATTCCTCTTCGCCAGACCGATGGGCGGATCACGCATTATGTCGCTATCAAGGAGGATATCACCGAAAAGAAACAACTCACCAAGGAACTTGATCAGCACCGACACCATTTACAGGAACTGGTCGCGCAGCGTACACGCCAATTAGCCGAAGCAAAGGAAGCCGCCGAGACTGCCAGTCGCGCTAAGAGTGCATTCTTAGCGAATATGAGTCACGAGATTCGCACGCCGATGAACGCAATCATCGGATTCACCAGTTTGTTACAGCGCGAAAGCCTCACTATCCGCCAGTTGAATCAACTGGAAAAAATCGCTGCCGCTGCTCGGCATTTACTGTCGATCATCAACGATATCCTCGACCTCTCTAAAATTGAGGCTGGCCGCCTGGAACTCCAGCAGGTGGATTTTTTGTTATCGGCGGTCATTGACAGTGTTTATTCCATCATCCATGAAACCGCGCTGGAGAAGGGCCTAGTCATTAACGTGGAGTCTGACAATCCACCGTTGTTGCTGCGGGGCGATGTCACTCGCCTGCACCAGGCGTTGCTTAATTACGCAGGCAATGCTGTCAAATTTACCTCGCAGGGTTCGATTACCTTGCGCGCCATTATTCTGGAAGAACAGGAACAGCGCATACAGATACGCTTCGAGGTTGAGGATACCGGACCGGGGATCCGGCCGGAGCTGCTGCCCAGGTTGTTTCATGATTTTGATCAAGGAGATTTTTCCAATACTCGTCAATACGGGGGTACTGGATTAGGATTATCCATTACGCGACGATTGGCAGAATTAATGGGAGGCGAATCAGGGGTGGAGAGTACGCCTGGCCAAGGTAGCACCTTCTGGTTTACCGCCTGGCTCAGTCGCGGAGAAGGGGTTGTCCCCGCACGGACCAATTTTGATGCGATTTCACCCGAGGCCGAGCTGCGGCGACGCGAATCCGCAGCGCGTTTGCTCTTGGTCGAAGACAACGCCATCAATCGAGAAGTAGCTCTTGAACTCCTGCATTCGGTTGGTCTAGTGGTGGATACCGCCCAAAACGGTCAAATCGCAGTGGAAATGGCAAGGGTTGGTGATTATCAACTGATCTTGATGGATATTCAGATGCCGGTACTGGATGGCCTGGATGCCACGCGAGCAATTCGCGCCTTGCCAGGTTGGCAGCACAAGCCAATTCTGGCGATGACGGCCAATGCTTTCGACGAAGATCGAGCCATTTGTCTTGCCGTGGGCATGAATGGTTTTATCTCCAAGCCAGTGGAGCCAAGCATACTTTACAAGACGCTTCTGGAATGGTTGCCGGCCACCATGGAGGGCACCCGTTCACCGCCACCGAAAAACGGAAGGTCCGTTTCTTCTACGGGAGAAGAAGGGAATATATCCGACGCATTGAAGAGCTGGGCTGATTTTGATCTTAATCGTTGCCTGTTAAGTGCTCGGGGAAATGTAGACGGTTGTCTACGGCTCCTTAAAAAATTCGTCGATGCCCATGGCGAGGACATACTTCTCCTGCGTCAGCACCTAAGAGAGGGAAAACACGCGGAAGCGCGCCTGCTAATTCATACCCTCAAGGGGATCACCGCCACCCTCGGATTAACCACCGTGCAACGGCATGGCGGGACATGCGAGCTAAGTTTGAAAACCAGGACCGAACTGGACGAGGATGCGTTACTCGCCTTTGAGCAGGCGTTTGCTGTGGCTATCGAACGCATTGGTGCTTTGCCGTTACCCATGGAAATCAAGACCATTGATGTCAGCGATCCGGCATTAGCGAAACAAACCCTGGAGGAATTGAAAAGTTTGCTGGTCGAATCCGATGTCCGTGCTAACCGAATTGTCTATGACGCTGCTCCGTTGTTGCGTGTTGTCCTCGGGGAACGATTTGATCTTGTGGCACGCCAAATTGAATCGTTTGATTACGAGTCAGCATTGATGATGCTGCGGAACATTAACATATAGCATGCCCGATATTTTTAATTTAGCAATGTCGAAACACCGTCATCAAAGAGTCAAGACACCGCCACTGTAATCTTTTCCTACGGTTATACTTTAGAATTTATTAAAGTTTTATTAATCAAATAGCTATTTTGAATGAGACTGAAAAAATCGGCAAGAAATCTATGGAACGACTATTGCTTCATAAAATAGCAGCACTATCAGATACCCTTCCGACATTTCAACGAAAATTCACTAACGACCATGAAAATTAGACGTTTTTTCGCACCCGATATTCGTCAGGCGATGCGTCTTGTGCGAGAAGAACAAGGAGCGGACGCCGTTATTCTTTCTAACCGCAAGGTAGATGGCGGTGTCGAGATCGTGGCGGCGATGGATTTCGACGAGAGCTTGCTCTCTCCCGCTTCCGCTTCCGACCCAAGACAAGAGACTACGCCAAATGAGGCGCTACAACCTTCGGCACGCGCGGCGGCGCAAATTGGAATGTTTCGTGAGGTGGCACAGGCTACTGCTGCGGAAGCTCCAGTGGTATCTAAATCAGCCGCCCCTGGGACGCTTCGGTCTATACCGACCGCCAAACCATCAGCCCCGGCAACCTCTACTCCCCTTGAAACCAGGCCAACGACTGCGCCGCAAGGCAACGCTGCCCCGGTCAAACAAAATAATCCAGCCCAGAATAACCCAAACTTGAAACCGGCGGCGGCCCCGGTACCGGCGAGTAAACCCGCAAGCAAACCCGTCAATCTTTCGTCGTCACCTACGACTACAGGCGCAACTACCACGACGCCATCGCGGATTCCGTCTAATCCTGCCACGACCCGTGCTCCCGCTGGCACGACACGAACGGAGGGTGGCAAGGAGGAAGACAAAAATACCAATCGCGTGGCCGTAGGTAGCGAAAACGTTCGTCGCCCTAGTGCTGAGTCCACACACGCTTCGCCGCGCTCTCAGGAAAAAATAGAAAAAATGTGGGTTCAGGACCCGGTGCTGGTTGATATGCGCCGTGATTTAAAGGAACTTCGCGGCTTGTTGGAGCATCAATTGTCTGGCCTCGCTTGGTCGGAAACCAGGCGTCGCACGCCGATTCAGGCGCAATTGCTGCGTTCTCTTACTGAACTGGGTTTAACCATGAACCTATCCCGGGAGCTGGCTGGAGCGGTTGCCTTGGTAGGAGATTTGGATACCGCATGGCGGCACGCTATGGGTCTGTTGGCAGAACGGCTAACGGTCGAGGAAGATACCATTCTGGAACAGGGCGGAGTCGTGGCTTTGTTAGGGGCTACCGGAGTTGGCAAGACAACTACGGTGGCAAAACTCGCCGCCCATTACGCCATGCGCCACGGTCGTGAGCGAGTGGTCCTGGTGACCACCGATAGCTATCGCATTGGTTCCCAGGAACAGCTACGGACCTTTGCGCGGATACTGGGAGTACCGATGCGGGTCGCCGCCGACGCCGCTGAGTTGTCGCAAACCTTAGAAGGGCTGGCTGATTGTGGGCTAGTACTGATTGATACTGCGGGGATGAGCCATCGGGATCTGCGCCTTTCTGAACAATTTGCTACCTTGCGTGGTGCTGGGCGGGGAATCCGCAGTTACCTGGTTCTGTCCGCAATTACCCAACGTGCTGGACTTGAGGAGGTTATTCGCGCTTTCAGCGAAATGAATATTGCAGGATGTATTATGACCAAGCTAGACGAGGCCGCTTCTCTGGGAGAGATTATTTCTGTGGTGATACGTCATCAACTGCCCGTCAGCTATCTAGGCGTGGGGCAACGAGTCCCGGAGGATTTACTCCCGGCCCGTGCTCATAATTTGGTCAGCCGGGCTGTGGCACTGCTCCAAAACAATGTGCCCGATATTGAAGAAGAAAGCCTGGCCATGGCCTTCGGAAATATTTCTTGCTAAAACGTATCCGCTCTTAAAAACCCCGATCAAACTTAGACATCCAGGTGATTAAACATTTCGTTCACAGCTAGGGTACGATCATTTAATTTAACCCGAGTTGCTACCTATCCATACTTACACGGTTTTTGCCTCAATACCGCACGGTAGAATACGGATTCAGGGGCATAGGTGGCAACTTGGGTTATTTATAAATTTAAAATTTTGGATATCCTGGACATAAGATCTACGATAGTCCAAAATTATCCTTAAATTAACCCAAGTTGCTACCTATCTGTGGTTACGATGTTTTCGCAATACCCACGATGGAATGCTGCTTCAAGGGCATAGATAGCAACCTGGGTTCAATTAAAGATACGGTTTTTAGCTCCTTATTGGAGCCACCTAGATAAGATATATATGCGGCATGTATTCGCGCAGTGTGTAAAGTATCCTGATGCCGTCAGGTCATAAAAAACGGAACAATTTAGATACGAGAACGCCGCATCACACGGAATGCGTCCAAAATTCCCCTAAACGGTGGAATGAGGCTCCATTTCATTATGTCGCCTTCTGAATCCATTCGAAATTAAGCCACTAGGTTACGCAGCATGGTCCACTCTAGCCCTGAACCAGTACAAGTCATCGCCGTCACTGGTGGCAAAGGAGGGGTCGGCAAGACCACCGTCAGCATCAATCTGGCATTATCGCTGGCACAGGAGGGACGCAACGTAATGGTGTTGGACGCCGATCTGGGACTCGCCAACGTCGATGTGCTCCTTGGCCTACATCCACGTTATAATCTTTCCCATGTCCTGGCTGGAGAGCGCACCCTGGAGGAAGTATTGGTTGAAGGCCCAAACGGAATGCGTATCGTGCCCGCCGCCTCGGGTATTCAACAAATGGCGGAACTTTCTCCCAGCGAACACGCTGGGTTGGTTCGGGCATTCTCTGATCTGACGATTCATCCTGAAGTCCTCATTATCGATACCGCTGCTGGGATCTCAGACTCTGTCATCTGCTTTTCCAGCGCCGCCCAGCATGTCGTGGTGGTCGTTTGCGACGAGCCAGCGTCCATTACCGATGCTTATGCCCTTATCAAGATTTTATCCCGGGAACACGGGGTGAACCGTTTCCAGATTGTAGCCAACATGGCGGACAGTCCTCAGGGAAGCCGTGAATTGTACGGTAAACTATGCAAAGTCACTGACCGTTTTTTGGATGTGTTGCTAGAACTTGCCGGAAGCATCCCGCGTGATGACTATCTCAGGAAAGCGGTACAGCGCCAACGGGCAGTGGTGGATCTCTACCCGCGTTCCCAATCGGCTTCCGCGTTCAAAAAATTGGCAAAAATTAGTCAAGATTGGCCTATTCCGGCTAATTCAGAAGGACGCATTGAATTTTTCGTTGAACGTTTAATCAAACTAAGCCTAGATAGAAAAGAGGCTGTTGCATGAGTGGTGTGGCGAGCTATTTCATGACTCGACAGGATGATCAGGATACCCTGATTGACCAATATGCCCCTCTAGTAAAGCGCATCGCCTACCATCTACTTTCTCGTCTCCCCGCAAATATTCTCGCCGATGATCTTATTCAAGCAGGAATGATTGGACTGCTGGAAGCAGCTCGGAATTATGATCCAACGCAAAAGGCTAGTTTCGAGACTTATGCGGGTATCCGCGTCCGTGGAGCAATGCTGGACGAGATCCGGCGGAGTGATTGGGCACCCCGCTCGGTGCATCGCAAGGCGCGTCAGATAGCCGAAGCCATTCATTTGGTCGAGTCGCGTACTCGATGCGAAGCCCGTGACCATGAAGTCGCTGAACTGCTGGGAATATCCCTAGAGGAATATCATCAAATCCTACAGGACGCCAGTAGCTATCGTTTGCTCAGTCTGGAAGACATAACCACCGGAGGGGAAGAAACTATTCCCGAACTTTCCGATCATTCGGCAGGTCCCTTGGAGCAGCTTGAAGAAAATGATTTTCGCGCCGCTTTAACCACAGCGATTGAACATCTTCCAGAACGGGAACGGCTCGTCATGGCACTTTATTACGACGAGGAGCTTAATCTGCGCGAGATTGGTGCCATTCTTGGGGTATCCGAGTCTCGGGTAAGTCAAATTCACAGCCATTCCATGTTACGCCTGCGTGCTCGCCTTCATGACTGGACGCGAGAGAATTGAAGGATTATAGTCACGAAACCTACGGCTAAAGCCGATGGCTTGTGATTTATGTATGGCCTTCCTGTTGCTGTTGAGGCCATTATTTGTGCTATACCTCTCGGTGACTGAAGGCTGGTGACAGAGGAACTACCCTTTGGATAAGAATATGAAAATCCTCATCGTGGATGACTTCGCCACGATGCGGCGCATTATCAAGAATCTGCTCCGTGACCTCGGCTATACCAATATTACCGAGGCGGATGACGGTAATAGTGCTCTGCCTTTATTACAGACAGGGAACTTTGATTTTTTAGTAACCGACTGGAACATGCCGGGTATGCCGGGGATTGAACTGCTCAAGACGGTGCGCTCTTCACCAAAAATCGCCAAGCTCCCGGTATTGATGGTCACTGCGGAATCCAAGCGAGAGCAGATAATTGCGGCTGCTCAGGCTGGAGTAAATGGCTATATCGTCAAACCTTTTAATGCCGCTACCCTCAAGGAAAAGATCGACAAGATCTTTGAGCGTATCCAGGGTTAATCCCTTTAATTGAGGAAGTCCCTATTTATGGATCAGGCTGATCACGACCAGTGGCTTGCCCGTGCTCAAGCCTTGGCGGAGCATATCAAGCAGGGTAACGACGATGAAGTTAATCGCCTGCTTGATGAAATTTCCCGCAGTCGGCAACATATGTTGTTCCAGGAATTGGGTAAGTTGACCCGAGAATTCCATGATGCGCTCAATAGTTTTCGTCTCGACACGCGGGTAAGCCAGCTCGCTCAGGAAAATATCCCCGACGCAAAACAACGCTTGAATTATGTCATTGTCATGACAGAACAAGCGGCAACTCGCACCCTAAATGCAGTCGAAAAAAGCCTGCCTCTGTGCGAGGAAATTACTACCCGGGCGCGGAGCTTGCACGATCAGTGGTTGCGTTTTACCCAGCGGACTCTGACCGCCACGGACTTCCGTCACTTGAGCCATGAACTCTCCAGTTTTCTGGAGAGTTTGTCGGTGAGCGCAGATCACGTTCGTGAAAATCTCTCGGAAGTGCTGATGGCTCAAGACTACCAAGATATCACCGGTCAAATTCTCCAGCGGGTAATTCGGCTAGTGAATGAAATGGAAGAGCACTTGGTGCGTCTTGTTCGGGGAGGTTCGAGCTACCGCCCTGTCGAAGTTTCCTTACCTCGATCCCAAGAACGGGAAGCAGAACCAATGGCGGAAATAGCCGCAGTGGGTCCCTATGTCCCGGGCACAGCGACTCAGGAAGAGATTATCCACAATCAAGATGACGTGGATGCCTTGTTGTCAAGCCTGGGTTTTTAGGCGATTCGCTCAGAAAAACATTATCAAGAATTATTCGGTCCCGCGACCAAAAAGCTGATCATAGCGCAGGGTGTCGCCGGGTTTATTTTCGTAGCAATCATCCGCCGCCACGGGTTGACCTGCGAACAACAATTCCTTCATGGTAACGAAACGATATCCACGGGCACGTAACTCAGGGATGAGCGTGCTCAAGGCGGCGGCGGTATTCCAGCCACGACCATTGGCATGGGCCACGATGATGGATCCGGGACGAATCTGGTCAAGGACAGTGTGAACGATTCGTCCGGCACTTTCTGTGCGGCTGGGGTCAGCGGTCACGACATTCCATTGAATGGGATAAAGTCCGGCATCGGTTACGCTCTTGAGAGCTTGCGTATCGCAGGTGCCGTAAGGAAAGCGAAAACTCGTAGGAACGCGGGGAATCCTCTCCGCCGCTGCTGCACTGAAATCAGCTGCGCAGGGCAGTTTCAACAAATGTTCCCGTAATAATTCATACTGAGCCTGGGTCCAAAAAATTTGATCCAGGCGCTCATCTCCCTGAATTACTCTCAAATTACCGTGGTTCCAAGAATGGTTGCCAATCTCGAAGAGAGGATCGGCAATGAGTTGCATGGCTTTTTCCGGATGGGTACGAAGCCATTTACCTCCCGCAAAAAAAGTCGCCCTGGTCTGTTGATCACGCAGGATGTTTACCAATTTAGCGTCATAACCTGTCACTTCGGTTGATTTTTCACATAAATCGAAAGTGAGGGCGACCAATTTTTCGTTTCCCTTTGGAATAATGTAACGAATGGAACGGGTAAACTCGTGTGGCAGGGGAGGTAATAAATAATCTGGCCGCTTGCGTATTGGTGGAGTATGCACAGCGCCTAAGCTTACATAAATTGTTCTGTCGGAAAGGTTCCCGCGCAATGCCTCCGGTCCCCAGCAGGCCTCCAGCAAGGAATGCGCTCCCGGCCTTGGTTTTGGTGCAGGGTCGGAAGAAAAAAAATCCACAGGCGATTGACTTTCCCGCGTCGCCTCTTCTTTCGCTGCCAGACGAGAGAACATCGAGAATGCGACAACCGCTACCATGACATGCCAACGTACTGTCATCTAAATTCGGCGCGGAAACCCCAGGCTTCAGCCATGGTGAGGAAGCGCCGTCCTCCTGTTATTTGACTTTAGATAACCCAAGTTGCCACCTATCCGTAGTTACGAGGTTTCCGCTACAACGCCCACAGTGGAATGCGGTCTCAGGTGTATAGGTGACAACTTGGGTTTAGATATGAAAAAGTTATCGGTCTTTCCCGGCTGTCAACCCTTATGGGTCTGGTCAATTACCCCGCCCAAAAGGACAGGGCTTGCGGCTGCACTCGGACGGTTCCTTGTCGTCATCGTGCGCCACGATAGGCTAATTGACATTAGCCCTTGCCGCGATAGTGATCGCCGCGTTTTTATCCGCATTCGCAACATGTCCACAGCAGATACATTGAAAACAGGATTGCGCGGTGCGCTATCCCTCCCCGGCATTTATGCCGGGGCTTCTCGCCCAATTCGGGTGACGCGAGTCTTGCGACCCGGCTCCTAATATTTTTATTGCATGGATTCCATATATTCGACCACGAGTTGCGGATTGCAATTATCCTGATATTGATTTACATCCAGACGATAAGCTAGACGAAGATGAAATCTGGGCCTGGGAAAAAAACAATCAGGGTAATTGACGTAATTGAAAACAATGGCATCCAAGGGTTTTGATCCCTCTGTGGAGCAAACCCGAAGCTTGAGATGACGTTCCCCCATCATCCGGCTATCGAGGCACTGGAAAACTCCGTCGAAGATTGGTTCGGGAAAACCTTGACCCCAAGGCCCGCCACTGCGCAGGATTTCGGCAAGTTCCAGGCTAAAATCATCGGGTTTAAGCGCACCATCGGAGAAAATCACTCCATGGAGATCTTCTGGAGCCAGGCGACGGCGAATTTCTGCGTCGAAACTAGTCGCAAAGTCCGATAACTGGTTTTTGGGAATAGTCAACCCCGCTGCCATGGCGTGGCCACCAAAACGACAGAACATTTTTGGATGTGCGGTCGCAATGGATTCCAGAATGTCACGGATGTGCAATTTGGTAATCCCGCGTGCGGATCCCCGTAGTTCCTGTTCCCCTCCCGGAGCAAAGGCGATAACCGGACGGTTAAATCGATCCTTGATGCGTGAGGCAAGAATGCCAATCACTCCGGGATGCCAGGCTGCGTCGTAGAGCACGAGACCCCAGGGTAGTTCCGCTTCCGCGTCGAGTTCAAGACGCTCTAGCTCTTCAAGTGCCTGGTCCTGCATTTCCGCTTCAATGGCACGCCGTTCGCGGTTTAGCGTATCCAGGCGCACCGCGAGCACATGGGCTTGGGTGGCATCATCCGCAAGCAGGCATTCCACGCCAATGGTCATGTCTTCGAGGCGTCCTGCCGCGTTAAGTCGCGGCCCGACAAAAAAACCGAGATCCGTGGTAGTCACTCGTTCAGGGGCACGTTCCGCTACCGCCAATAGCGCCGCGATTCCGGGACATGCCATCCCCGCGCGGATCCGTGCCAATCCCCTAGCTACCAGGATACGATTATTATGATCCAATGGCACTACGTCCGCCACGGTCCCGAGGGCTACCAAATCGAGCAAAGCACCAAGGTTAGGCTCGGCACGGATTCCCTCAAACCAGCCCCGCGCACGTAGATGTGCGCGTAAGGCCAACATCACATAAAAAATGACTCCAACTCCGGCCAGGCCCTTGCTCGGGAAATCATTATCAGGACAGTTAGGATTGACCACAGCATCGGCAACCGGCAACTCTAGGCCAGGTAGGTGGTGATCGGTAATCAATACCCGTATCCCCAACGCCCGCGCCGCCGCTACGCCTTCAATGCTAGATATGCCGTTGTCCACAGTCACCAGCAAGTCGGGAGAAAAACGCGCGGCCACCGCCACAATCGCCGGAGTGAGTCCGTAACCGTGGATAATGCGGTTTGGGATAACATAATCTACATTTCGCGCTCCCATAGCCCGAAGGGCACGCACCACTACCGCGCAGGAAGTCGCTCCATCGGCATCAAAATCCGCCACGATTACAATGCGCCAATTATTCATCATCGCTTCCTCCAGCAACGCGACCGCCGTATCTACACCCTTGAGTTGTTGCAGAGGTAACAAATTCTTGAGGGATCGATCCAGCTCTTTGGCGTTGGTCAGATTCCGCGCCAGGTAAACTCGCCTGAGGACAGGATGGAGAGAATCGGGCAGGTCGTGGTCGAGCTTGGACAGGGAACGACGGCGGATAGTTTTGGTTGTTAAACGCAATGGATATTACTCAGTGAGATTTTGCCGTGGCGGTATTCAGATCGATTGCCAAATCTATTGCATTGTGCTTGTGGATATTACTCGGTTGCTTGTGTTCTTGAGTTAAACTAGGCGTAAATCACACCACGCCTTAAAGGCAGGGGCTTTAATTAAATCAAGAGATTTACCAACTCAAATCTAAAACATCGGATTACAGACTTTTACGGGCTGAAAGCCTGGAAAGAACGGTGTTTTTATTCGACGGTTGCAAAACCGTCTCCTTTCCTCCACGCCCTCAAGGGCGGGGTTTCTCGGAGATACTGATGAAACATTCGTATTCGTGGAGCGTATCATGGCTGGTGCTTCTTTTTTTAATGCTGACCGGTTGTGGACCATCGGGCAGTTCTTCGTCTGGTACAAGTGCCAGCTCAAGTGGTGGCTCAAGCGCCAGCTCAAGTGGTGGATCGAGTGGCGGATCGAGCACCAGTTCAAGTGGTGGCTCAAGCGGCGGTACAACCCCAACACCTTCTTTAGACAATGTTAGCTTTACCATTACCCCTACTCCAGATCCCAATGTTTGGACGGCTCCAGGAAATTTTAATCTGGATGCGAGTGCAACCACAGCAGCAGAAAGCTATGAGTGGTCGGTTGCCGACAGTAGCGCCAAAGAGGTGCTCACTGCCTCCGGCGTGAAGACTTCAATCGGCTTGCAAAGCGAAGGAACTTATACCGTTACCTTGACCGCAACCGATTCGGTCGGGAAGAAAGGAGTTGCGAAGAAACAAATTACCTTGAGTCCCGCAAATCCATTACAAAGAGTTACCTTTAACATCAACCCTCTCGATTCTGGCTGGATGGCCCCAGGGAGCTTCGGGTTGGACGCAAGCGCTACTCCTAATGCCGTGAGTTATACCTGGTCGGTTAAGGACAGTAGTGGAAAAGAGGTACAAACCGCATCTGGCGTGAAAACGTCGATAGCCTTGCTGAATCCAGGAATTTATACGGTCGAGCTGACGGTTGCCAATGCAGCAGGGACAAAGGAAGTAGCAACAAAGCAGATAACCCTGGAGCAGATAAATGTCAAGTTTGACATTACCCCGGATGCTGGCTGGGTGGCACCAGGAACGTTTATGCTGGATGCAAGTGCTTCCACCAAGGCAGAGAGCTATGAATGGTTGGTTGAGGACAGTGCAAAAACTCAGCAAGTAACGGCCTCCGGCGTGCAGACTTCAATAGCCCTGTTAAACCCGGGAACTTATACGGTCCAATTGACGGTGACCGATACCGCAGGGAAGACAGGTGTGGCCAAAAAACAGATTGTCTTGAATTCAGCGACTGCGACGCAAAAAATTAAATTTACCATTGACAGCACACCCTTTCCTAAAAAGTGGGAAGCTCCAGGAACCTTCAAGCTCGATGCGAGTGAAACCACTCCGCAAGCAATAAAATATGATTGGTCCATCAGCAATACTACCGATAGCACCCAGGTTATTCCTCCTGCATCCGGCATGACGACCTCTATTGCCTTATTAAAACCTGGAACCTATACGGTCAAATTGACGGTTACCAACGCCGCAGGAACAACCGCAGAGACAACCCAGCAGATTACCCTAACTCAATCATCATTAAGCGTCGATTTCACTGCGACTCAACCGGAGAATTCCTATGATGTGCATGTGGAGGCTAACGCCAAAAAGCCTGACGGCAATACCGCCAGCAACGTTTCTTATTCGTGGGCAGTGCTAAAGATAAATAGCGATAACAGTGAAAATAATGTATTAAACGGGGTGACAGGACAAATTGCTAATTTAACGTTGCCATCCGCTGGTCTCTACGCCATTGTGTTAACGGTAACTGACAACACCGGCAATAAGTTCACGAGTAGAAAATATTTTAACGTGCAGGAAAATAGCCCCCTCACAGCATTAATCACCGCACTAACTTCAACTAACGGTCCAGCTCCCTTGAGCGTTCTCCTAGACGGTTCTGGGTCAAAACCTATAGCTGGTTCCAGCATTGCCACGTTTGAATGGACGGCGGTCGATCAAGCGGGTAATTCAGTAAATTTAACTGGAACTGGCAGCAGTGGCAGCAGTGGTAGTAGTGGCAGCAGTGGTAGTAGTGGCAGCAGTGGAAATTCCATTTTTGGTGAAAAGGTGACGATGGTATTCACGGGAGTCGGCGAATATATCGTCTCGCTAAAGGTAACAGACGCCAGCGATACTACTAAAACGGCCACTACGCATCAGCTTATCAAGGTCGATTCATCATCCACTTCCACAACTGGTTCCGTTGTCGCGTTTACCGTGAAGGTGCTTGCCTCGGTAGCCGACACGGTTATTCTTGATGCCAATGGCAGCCACATGAATAAACCCATCTTGAAATACGATTGGAAAGCAGGCAATTTTTCAGCTTCCGGGGCGGTGACCACCATGGTACTGCCTGGATCAGGTATCCCTTACACCATCATTCTTACTATCTCTGATAGCGATGGGGTGGAATTAACCGGCAGTCAACTTTGGCCCCAGTGACTCGTCACTAGGACCACGTAAGGGTTGATAGCCGGGAAAGACCGGCATGTTACCAACGGTTGCAAAACCGTCTCCTTTCCTCCCCGCCCTATACAGGGTGGAGTTTCTCGGGGACACTGATGAAAAAGCAATTTTACGAAAAACGCTCTCAACCACGATACAAATGTAGTTTTTCTGTCAAAATTATCACCGACAATAAAGAATTTGATGGTACTGCCGTTAATATAAGCCTTGGAGGCATACAAGTAGTAAGTAATCAATTACCCTCCAGTATTTCCAATACGATAAGGCTGCATTTCAAACTGCCTAACATTGAATTCGATACGAATATCAGTGGGCGTATGCGTTGGAATGTAGAAAATGTATTCGGGATGCAATTCGGAGATTTATTACCAGCGGATATTTTGGCCTTGAACCAATTTTTCAAAAATTGCGAGAAAGACTAATTTATATTCTGAAAAAGTCAATCACCCCTCGACCCTTCGGGATCGAGGGGCTTGTGGGGTGACTTGCAA